>JBEITC010000440.1:0-3494 GCA_040375075.1 Planctomycetota bacterium
GACGCAGGCGAGCGCGGCGCACTGCAGTGGCGCATGGCGACGGTGCTCGACGCCAACGGCGTGGTCGCCAGCGCGCGCCCGACGCCGCTCGTCGTCGGCGACTGACGGCGCGTTCCCAGGGCGCTGCCGGTGCGTCGGTTGGCCCGGCGCGCCGCGAACGTGTCCGCGCCGCGCTGATGCGGCAGCGCGCAAGGCGGAGTGCGGCAGGCGGCGTGTGCGATGGCATCGGCGCGTCGATGTCGCAATCCGGTCGCATGGCCGCATTCGTCCATGGTGAACCGCCCGGGATCGCTGGCGTGCAGTAGGCTCGTGCGCCTCGTTCGTCGGTTCCTCGTCCCGTCTCCGCAGCAGGATCCTCCATGCATCGCATCGCGATTCCGTTCGCCGTTTCCCTGTTCGCCGCCACCGCGGCGGCCCAGTTCCAGGTGGTGATCCCCGCTGGCATGGCCACGGCGGAAGGCAGCACGAGCAACGCCTTCCCGTGGGGCCGCGGCGGCACCGGCCTGCTGCAGCAGTGCATCTACGACAGCTCGCACTTCACGGCGCAGGGCATCACCTATCCGATCCTGGTCACGGGCCTGAAGTGGCGCCCGAACACCGGCGTCGGCCTCGTCGCGTCGAGCTACACCGCCGGCTGCTCGGTCAAGCTGTCGACGTCGCCGCTCGATCAGGCGGCGGTCTCGACGACCCTCGCCAGCAACCGCGGCTTGGACGAGACGACGTGCTACAGCGGCGTCGTGTCGTGGGCGGCGCAGGCCGCGCAGGCCGGTCCGACGCCGTTCGGCATCAGCGTGCCGTTCACGACCAACTTCCTCTACGACCCGAGCGCCGGCGACCTCAACATCGAGTGCGACCTGCCGATCCAGACGTTCACCGGCGCGGGCCCGCAGCTCGACGTGCACGCCGTAGCCGGCCAGGCGCTGGCCAGCCGCGTCTACGTCAGCACCGGCTACCCGGGCACGGGCACGGGCCTCATCACGCAGAACCACGGCGCCGTCGTCGAAGTGACGTACACGCCCGCCGCCGGCCTCTTCGCCAGCTTCAGCGCCAGCGCCACGGGCGGCCCGTCGCCGCTCGCGGTCAACTTCACCAGCAACTCGTTCACCAGCGCGCCCGGCGGCATCACCAGCTACGCGTGGGACTTCGACGGCGACAGCGTCGTCGACAGCACGCTGCCGACCCCGTCGTGGACGTACAACGCCTGCGGCAGCTACACGGTCAGCCTGACGGTCACCGACGGCGTCAACCCGCCGAGCACCCTGACGCGCGCCGGCTACATCACCACCGACCGCATCGCCGCCGACTTCACCTACGGCGTGATCGCGCCGCTGACGGTGCAGTTCACCGACACGTCGAACATGCCGGCGTCGAGCTGGGCCTGGGACTTCAACGGCGACAACGTCGTCGACAGCACGCAGCAGAACCCGGTGCACGTGTTCCCCAACGGCGTGCCGCAGAACGTCACGCTGACGGTCACGCGCCTGTGCGCGCCGTCGTCGAGCAAGACCCGGCTGGTCAGCGGCGCCCAGGAGCTGACGACGCTCTACGCCGGCGGCAACGGCGGCGCCTCGCTGTGGACGGTCTACTACGACGTCAACGTGACCAACCCGGCCGGCGTCGAGATCAACGGCTTCGCCGTCAACTCGTCGACCGCATCGGGCGCGGCGTTCACGCTCGACGTCTACGTCAAGCAGGGCTCGTACGTGACCTTCACCAGCACGCCGTCGGCCTGGACGCAGGTCGGCACGGCTGCGGGCACGACCGCCGGCACCACGTTGCCGTCGCCGGCAGTTCTCGCTGCGCCGGTCTACCTGCCGCCGGGCAGCTACGCGCTCGCGCTCCGCTACAACGGCGTGGCCCCGTCCTACACCAACGGCACTGGCGCGAACCAGGCCTACAGCAACGCCGACCTCGCGCTGACCCTTGGCGCCGCGCAGGCGACGACGACGGCGCCGTTCACCGGCGGCACGCCCTTCTCGCCGCGCGTGTGGAACGGCACGATCTACTACGAGACGCACAACATCGTCGGCGGCGCCGGCTACGGCTGGTTCGGCGATGGCTGCAGCGGCTCGCTCGGCATGACGAGCATGCCGGCCACGACGCAGCCGACGTTGGGCGGCACGCTCACGGTCGGCCTCGACAACCTGCCGTTCGGCGTCGCGGTCATGGTCGTCGGCGTCAGCAACACGGTCGGCCCGCTGGGCCCGCTGCCGCTCGACCTCGGGGTGCTCGGCGCGCCGGGCTGCCCGCTGCGCGTGTCGGTCGACGCGACCGACACGGTCGTCGGCGCCGGCACCACGGCGACGTGGAACTTCGCGATCCCGAACACGCCGGGCCTGTCGGGCTTCCAGCTCTACAGCCAGGCGGCGGTGCTCGACCCGGTCCTCAACGCGTTCGGCTTCGCGACGTCGAAGTCGTACGCGTGGATCCTGGGCAGCTGAGGATCCTCGGCGGCTGATCGCCGAAGGTCGCAGCGCGGCTCGACCGCGCGCTCCGCGGCCGCTCGTCCCTTCGGGGCGGGCGGCCGCGCGCGTTTCCCGGTGATCGCGCGCCCTCAGCCGCCGGCGCGGCGCTGCCAGATCGCGAACGCGATCGCGGCGACGACCAGCAGGACGACGATGCCTATCCAGATTCCGCCGCCGCTGCCGGTCGCGCGGCGCGGCGCCGCCGCGCGGCGCACGGGCGCGGCGCCGACGCGCTCGATGCGGTCGAGTTCGTCCAGCACCTCGGCGGCGCCGGCGAGCCGCTCCGCCGGATCGACGGCGAGCATCCGTTCGCGCAGCAGCCGTTCGACGGCCGCCGGCAGGCCCAGGCGCGGCGGCAGCGGCGGCGGCGCTTCGCTGCGCTTGCGCCGCACGATCTCCTTCACCGTGCCTTGGAACGGCGGCGCGCCGGTCAGCGCGTGCCAGATCGTGCAGCCGAGCGCGTAGACGTCGGCGCGGCCGTCGACCGGCGCGTCGGTGAGTTGCTCGGGCGCCATGTACGCGGCCGTGCCGACGCGGTCGCCAGCGCCGCCCGCGGCGCGCACGAGGCCGAGGTCGGCGAGCTTGGCGCGGCGCTCGTCGGTCAGCAGGATGTTCGCTGGCTTGACGTCGCGGTGCACGAGGCCGGCCTTGTGCGCGACCTGCAGCGCGCCGGCGACGTCGCGCAGGATCGGCAGCAGCGCGCGCCACGGCACCGGCCCGTCGCGCCGCATCGCGTCGGCGAGGCTGCCGCCGCGCAGCAGCTCCATCGACAGGAAGCGTTGGCCGCGATCCTCGCCGAGGTCGAACACCTGCACGAGGCGCGGGTCGGCGAGCGCCGCGGCAGCGCGCGCTTCGCGCAGGAAGGCCGCGACGGCGTCGGGCCCGGCGGCGGCGCCATCGGCGCGCAGGACCTTGAGCGCGACCTCGCGGCCGAGCTGCGTCTGTTCGGCGCGGTAGACGGTGGCGTAGCCGCCAGCGCCGAGCGAACCAAGGATGCGGTAGCCGCCGAGCGTGTCGCCGACCGCGAGC
>JBEITC010000394.1:0-3927 GCA_040375075.1 Planctomycetota bacterium
CGCGCTGCCGATCGCGGCGGCTGTGCGCGGTGATGCGCGCGTGCGCGGGATCGCCGACCTGCCGACGCCGCTCGCTGCCGGCGCTGGACCGCTGCTCGCGCGCGAAGGCGGCTTGCTGCTGCTCGGCGGCGACGACGGCAGCTGGCTCGGCAAGCCACCGCAGGATCATCCCGGCCAGCAGACCGCCGCGTGGACCTACGACCGCCGCGCCGATCGCTGGACGCGCGTCGGCGCGCTCGCCGAAGGCATCGTCACCGCGCCGCTCGTCGGCCTCGACGCGCGCGCCGTCGTCGTCAGCGGCGAGACCAAGCCTGGCGTGCGCACGCCGACGACGCAAGCGTTGCGCGTCGACCACGCCGTCCACCTGGGCGCGATCGACTGGCTGACGCTCGGGCTCGGCGGCTTCGCGCTGCTCGCCATCGCCGTCAGCGCGCGACGACGACCCGCACCCGCCGCGGGCCGACGGCGCCCGCTGCTCGATCCGGCGCGCGGACCCGGCCGTGCGGGCTGGCTCGCCGTCGGCCTGTTGTTCGTCGTCGCGATGCTCAACTACCTCGACCGCCAACTGCTGGCGGCGATGGCCGAACCGATCCTGCGCGACATCCCGCAGAGCAGCGCGCAGTTCGGCCTGCTGACGGCGGTGTTCCTGTTCGTCTACTCGGCGCTGAGCCCGGTCGGCGGCCTGCTCGCCGACCGCTGCGGCCGGAGCACGGCGATCCTCGTCTCGCTCGTCGTGTGGTCGGCGGTGACGTGGGCGACCGGCCACGTGCGCGACCACCGCGAACTGCTCGTCGCGCGCGCGCTGATGGGCGTCAGCGAGGCGTTCTACATCCCGGCGGCGCTGGCGCTGATCACCGACCACCATCGCGGCCGCACGCGCTCGCTCGCGACCGGCCTGCACATGGGCGGCGTGTACGCCGGGCAGGCGATCGCGGGGCTCGGCGGCTACGCGGCGGAAGCGCTCGGCTGGCGCGCCGCCTTCGCCGCGTTCGGCCTCGTCGGCGTCTGCTACGCGCTCGTGCTCGTCGTGTTCCTGCGCGAAGCCGACGACGGCGGCGACGCCGCCACGACGCGCGCGCCAGCGGCCGATGCGCCCGCGAAGGTCTCTCCACCACCGGACCAGGCGCCGCTGCTGCGGAACCGCGCCTTCTGGCTGCTGTTCGCCGTCATGGGCGGCGCCAGCGTGTCCAACTGGTTCGTGCTGTCGTGGCTGCCGCGCCTGCTGCAGGAACGCTTCGCGCTGGCGCTCGGCGACGCCGGCGCGCTGGCGACGCTGCCGTCGACGCTGGCGAAGTACGCAGCCGTCGTGCTCGGCGCGCTGCTCGCGGATCGGCTGGCGCGCACGAACCCGCGCGGCCGATCGCGGCTCGCCGCCTGCTGCTTCCTCGTCGCCGGTCCGGCGATCGCGGCGACGACGCTGCTGCCCGCCGGCGCGTTGCCCGCGTTCGTCGCGCTGGTCGCCTGCCAGGGCATCGCGCAGGGCGTGCTCGACGCGACGCTGATGCCGATGCTGCGGCAGGCGATCGGCGGGCGGCTCGCCGCCACCGGCTACGGCTGCCTCAACCTCGTCGGCGCTGGCGTCGGCGGCCTGACGGTGCTGTACGGCGGCGCGCTGCGCGACGCCGGCGTGCCGCTCGACGCCACGCTCGCCGCGTCCGGCGCCGGGCTGTTGCTGTGCGGCGTGGCGCTGTGGGCGCTGCCCGCTACCGTGCGCGCCGATGACTGACTTCCGCGTCCGCGGCCTGTGCGCCGCCGTGCACTCGCCGTTCGCCGCCGATGGTTCCCTGGCACTCGGCGCGGTCGACGCGCAGCGCGACCACCTGCTCGCGCGCGGCGTGACGATGGCGTTCGTCGCCGGCAGCACCGGCGAGAGCCATTCGCTGACCGCCGACGAACGGCGCGCGCTCGCCGAGCGCTGGCTCGTCGCCGCGCGCGGCACGCCACTGCAGGTCGTCGTGCACGTCGGCAGCAACTGCCTCGCCGATGCCAAGGCGCTGGCGGCGCACGCGGGCAAACACGGCGCCGTCGCGATCTCGATGCTCGCGCCGTCGTACTTCAAGCCGCGCAGCGTCGCCGACCTCGTCGCCTGCTGCGCCGACGTCGCCGCGAGCGCGCCGGCGACGCCGTTCTACTTCTACGACATCCCGGCGCTGACGGCGGTGCACCTGCCGATGGACGCTTTCCTCGAGCAGGCGCCGGCGCACATCCCCAACCTGCGCGGCATCAAGTTCACCAACCAGGACCTGATGGCCTACCAGCTGGCCCTGCGCGCCGGCGGCGGCGTGTTCGACCTGCCGTGGGGCTGCGACGAGTTCCTGCTGGCAGCGCTCGCGCTCGGCGCGACCGGCGGCGTCGGCAGCACCTACAACTTCGCGCCCGGCATCTACCAGCGGCTGATGGCGGCGTTCGCCAGCGGCGACCTCGAAGCGGCGCGCGGCGAGCAGTTCCGCAGCGTGCTGCTGGTCAAGACGCTCGCCGCGCGCGGCTACATGGGCTGCGCCAAGGCGCTGATGTCGCACCTCGGCGTGCCGGTCGGCAAGGCGCGGCTGCCCAACGGCAACCCCGACGCCGACGGCGTGCGCGCGATGCTGCAGGAGCTCGCGGCGATCGGGTACTTCGACTGGAAGGACTGAGCGCGCCGCTCAGGCCGACGTCGCGTCGAAGCGGCCTTCGAGGATCTCCCAGCAGACGAGCTGCTGGCGCGGCAGGTGGAACGGGCCCTTCCACATGTTGCCCTTGAGCTCGGTCGTCGGCCGGCCCTGGCGGTCGAGGTAGCCGAACCACTCGCCGTGCTCGCGGTCGGGGAAGCGCGCGCGCGACCAGTCGTGCACGGCGCGGTGCATCTCGGCGTAGCGCGGATCGCCGGTGTGCGCGTGCGCCAGCAGCGTCGCGATCATCGCCTCGTTGTGCGGCCACCAGAACTTCATGTGCGCCCAGTACTCCTGCACCGGCTTGCCGTGCAGGTCGGTGAAGTACAGCAGGCCGCCGTGCTCGCGGTCCCAGCCGCGCTCCCACATCCAGTCGAGCATCTGCAGCGACGTCGTCGCCAGCGCCGCGTCGCCGCTGCGCCGTGCTTCGCGCAGCAGGAACCACGCCGCCTCGATCGCGTGGCCCGGATTGAGCAGGCGCCCGTCGAAGTGGTCGATCACCGAACCATCCGGCGCGACCTGCTCCATCACCGCGCGCAGGTCCGGCTTGACGAACAGCCGCACGATGGCGTCGCACGCGGCCTTCGCCCACTGCGTCAGCGTGCGGCCGAGCACCTCGACGTCGCCGAGGCACTCGCGCAGGTCCTGCGCCGTGACCAGCTGGATCATCCACGGCGACAGGCCGACCGACGGCCGCGTCGTCGGCTCGACCTTGGGCGCGATGTGGCCGGGTTCGTGCTGGTAGCGCAGGAACGTCGCGAACGCACCGAGCGCGCGCTCGCGCCATTCGGCCTCGCCGGTGGCCGCGTGCACCGCCGCGTACGCGATCGCCGCGAACGACTCGGAGAAGACGTAGCGGCGCATGCGCAGCGGCTTGCCCTCGCGCGTCACCGTGAACAGCAGCTTGCCCGACGGGCCAGCGCAGTGATCGCGCAGGAAGCGCACGCACGACAGCGCGGCGTCGAGCCACTCCGGCCGTCGCTCGACGCGCCGGAACAGCGTCGCGTACGTCCAGCCCGCGCGACCCTGGAACCAGACCGACTTGTCGGTGTCGATCACCTCGCCGCGGCGGCCGAGCGCGGTCAGCATGCCGCCGTGCTCGCGGTCGAGACCAAAGCGCAGCCAGAACGGCGCGACGTCGCGCAGCAGCGCGTCGCGATAGTCGCGCAGCAGCTCGTCACGGCGTTCGCGCAGGTAGGGCGTGCTCATCGGCGCGCAGCGTACGGCGGCGGCGGGTGGCGCGCGTCAGGCGGTCGCGCCGAGGCGCGCGCAGGCGAGC
>JBEITC010000657.1:0-1640 GCA_040375075.1 Planctomycetota bacterium
GCCGGCGAGCACGGCGTCGAGCCACGCGATGTCGACGCCGGCGGTCGCCGCCTCCGCGGCGGACGCCGGGTGCTTGCCGGGCGCCAGCGCGTCGCCGTCAGCGAGCGCGCGTTCGACGTAGCCACGCGCCGCGGTCGCGGCCGCCTGCGGGTCATGGCCGGCGGCGGCGATCTGCGTGCGGCACGCGGCGCAGAAGCACGCCGACAACGCCGCGTCGAGCAGACCACCCGGCGCGAAGCTGGCCTTGTCGTGGTGGCTGCTGTGCTTCCAGCCCATCTGGCCGAGCGCCTCGAGTTCGATCGTCTGCAGGCCATCGTGCGCGCCGACGTCGTGCGCCAGCGCAGCGATGTGCCGTTGGACCTCCGGCTGCGACGGGCACAGCGCGTACGGATAGACGTCGCCGCTAGCGTTCTGCACGCACAGATCGGGGCGCAGCGCGCCAAGCCGCGAGTTGTGCGTGAACACCGTCCACGCGCGCGCCTGCAGCCCGGCGGCGCTGGCTTCGGCGCACAGCCGCTCGAGCGGCGACGGGCCGTTCGCCGGCACCTCTGCGGAGGGTTGCGGCCGGAGCGCGCCGTAGTCGGCGCGCGGCCGGAAGTGCACCGTGCCGTCCTCGAGGAAGCGCACACGGCCCTCGGGGTGCCACGGCATCAACCAACGGCCGTCGTGGTAGCTCGCCGCGATCGCGACCTCGTCGAAGCCGAGGTCGCGCACGCGCCGCAGGCCACCGTGGCCAGCGAGCGCACGCAGGTCGAACGGATGCAGGTACAGGCACAGGCGCATCGCCGCAGCGTACGGCCACGACGAGACGACGCCATCGCGCACGGCGCCGCCGCCATCTAGAGTGCGTTCGTGCCTCGCCTCGCCGTCTTCGCCATCGCCGTGCTCGCGGCCTGCGCCGCGCCAACGCCGCAACCAACCGCCGAACTGCGGCTGCCGTCGGGCGCCGTCGTCGCAGCGCTCGTGCATCCGCGCTACGACGCCGCCGACGCGGCGGCCACCTGCAAGCCGTTCCATCGGGTCTTCGCCGGCGATGGCCGGCAGCTGACGAAGGACCTCGGCGGCGAGTTCCCCCATCACCGCGGCGTGTTCCTCGGGTGGAACCAGGTCGTCTGCGGCGATGCGACGCTCGACTTCTGGCACTGCAGCAAGGGCGAAGCGCAGCGCACGCTGGCCGTCGCCGGCGGCGGCGACGCGCCGCAGACCGCGACCATCGCGTGGACCGACGCGGCCAACACCGAGATCCTGCGCGAGACGCGCACCGTCGCGGCGCGCGCGCTCACCGACGGCGTGTTCGCGCTCGACGTCGTCTCGAGCCTGACGACGGCGCAATCGCGCGTGCGCCTCGGCGGCGACCCGCAGCACGCGGGCAACCAGTTCCGCGCCGTGCAGCGCTTCGCCGAGAAGGACGCGCCGAAGGTCGACTACGTGCGGCCCGCTGGCGCTGGCGCGCACGGCAACGACGTCTGGACCGGCTGCCGCTGGATCGCCGCCGTGCTGCCGCTGGACGGCGGTCCGGTCACCGTGCTGCGGATCGAGGGCGCCGACAACCCGCCCGCCGACTGGTCGACGCGCCCGTACGGGCGCTTTGGCGCGATGTGGCGCGCCGAGCTCACGCCGGCCGCGCCGCTGCGCCTCGC
>JBEITC010000500.1:0-2843 GCA_040375075.1 Planctomycetota bacterium
AGCACCGTGCGGTAGCCGAACTCGGCGGCGAGCCGCAGCGCGGTGCGCAGGTCCTGCTCGGAGCGCGCGGTCGTCACTGCGGTCAGCTGGCCGCGCAGCACGCGGGTCAGCACCTCGACGCCGGGGCTCGGCGTCGGCGGCGCTGCGTCGGCCGACTTCTCGAGCGCTTCCTTGGCGTCGTAGAAGGCCTTGCGCGCGGCCCACACCACGCCCATGCGCGTCGTCGGGCGGCGGTAGTAGATCGAGTCGACGCTGCCGCCGCGGATCGCGCGGTTGCCCATCGACGGCTCGGCGCCCATGACGATGCGCAGGCTCGCGTCCTGCTTGACGATCAGCGCCTGCGGGTCCTTGGCGTGCGTCTTGAGCACGACGCCGAGCCCGCCGATGACGCTGCGCGCGCCGGGCATGACGTGCACGGTGGTGACGCCGCCGCTGCGCGCGCGCACGAACGACGGGTCGGCCGGATCGAGGCTGTCGAGCACGCGCAGGTGCGGCGTGACCTCGTCGCCGTTCTCGTTCATGTCCGGGCTGTTGCCGGCGCGGAACGAGGCGTCGATCAGGCCCGGGGTGATGGTCTTGCCGGCGCAGTCGACGACTGCGGCGCCGTCCGGCGCCGGGGTGTCCGCGCCGCCGACGGCGAGGATCTTGCCGCCGCCGACGACGAGCACGCCGTTCTCGATCGCCGGCGCGCCGCCGGGCAGGATGCGGGCGTTGCGGTAGACGGTGACGCCGTCCTGCGCTGGCAGCAGCGAGGCGAGCGCGAGCGCGACGGCGCCGAGGAGGAGCGAGGGGTGCATCAGCGGACTCCGGCGGCGGGGGACGAAGCGGGGCTGGCGGCGTTCGACGGCGACTCGCCGTGGACGCGCACGCCGTCGACGTAGACGGCGCGCAGGGTGGAGCTGAGGTCGAGCGGATCGCCGCTCCAGACCGCGAAGTCGCCAGCGCAGCCCTGGCGCAGCGCGCCGACCTGCCCGGCGACGCCGAACATCTGCGCCGGCGCGCGGCCGAGCGCGGCCCACGCCGACTTGCGGTCGAGGCCGTTGCGCACCGCCAGCGCGGCCGAGAGGCGCACCTGGTCGGGACGGCCGGCGAAGCAGAACGGCACGCCGGCTTCGGCGAGGCGCGCCGGGAACTGCAGTTGCGCGAGGCGCATCTCCGGCGCCAGGCCGCCGATCACCACCGCCGCGCGCTGGGCGACGAGGCGATCGAGGGCCTTGTCGGCGTCGCGGGCGCCGACGAGCGCTGGCTCGAAGCCGAAGTCGCGCGCGAGGTCGAGCGCAGCCTGGATCTCGACCAGCGTGTCCGCGGCGATCGCGACCTTGCGGCCGCCTTGCAGCACGCTGCGCAGCACGGCCACGTCCGGGCCGGCGGCGGCCGATGACTTCGCCTGCGCGAAGGCGCTGCGCAGCAGGTCGACCGCGCCCATCAGCGAGGTCGGCGGGCGCTCTGGATTGCGGGCGGCGGCGACCAGCGAGAGCGCGAGGTGCAGTTCCGGCGCGGCGACGCTGCCGCCGCTGCCACCACCAGCACCCGGCTTGACCAGCGCGCCGAGGCCGCCGGCGAGGTTGCGCGGCGACGGCGAGAGCGTCGCCGACGTGAAGCCGGTGTGCGGCAGCTTGGCGAGCTCTTCGCCCCACGGGTCGAACGCTTCGACGGCGCGCAGGTCCGGCGTGAACGGCAGCGCCCCCTCGGCGAGGTCGCGGTCGCGGCCCAGCGTCGTCGGCGGCAGCACGAAGCCCGGCACCACCACGGCGTCGCCGCAGTCGATCGTCGTCGCCTTGGCGGCGGCGTCCGCCGGCACGTCCTGGCCGACGTACGCGACCTTGCCGGCGCGCACGAGGAAGCGGCCGTCGGCGAGCACGGCGTCGGGAGCGATCACGACCGTCTTGGCGCGGACCAGCAGGTCCTGTGCGGACAGCGTCGCGGCGAGCGCGACGAGAGCGGTCGGCAGCAGCGTGCAGCGCAACATCACTTCACCTCGTATTCGGCGTTGCCCTTGCCCAGCACCAGCAGCACGCGGCTGTCGGTCGCGAACAACGGACGGTCGGTGACCAGCACGTCGGCGTACTTGCCCGGCTGCAGCGAGCCGGTGTCCTTGGCGACGCCGAGGATCTCGGCGGGCGTCAGGGTGATCGCACGCAGCGCTTCCGCCGGCGCGAGCCCGCCGCCGACGGCGGCCGCGGCCTGCAGCGGCAGCAGCGACGACCACGCCGCGCGACCGGTCGCGATCGCGAACGGCACGCCAGCGGCGGCGAGCTTCGCCGGCAGCTTGGTGACGTCGAAGCGGTCGTACGGCGGCTCGAACGGGATCGGCAGGCACTCGGTCACGACGACCGAGGCGCCGGCCTTGGCGATCTCGTCGGCGAGGCTCGCAGCGCCATACGCCTGCTCGAGCACCAGCACCGGCACCTTGCGGGCCTGCTGCAGCGCCAGCGCGGCGCGCAGTTCGTCGGGGCGATGCGCTTCGACGCGCAGCGGCAGGTCGCCATCGAGCGCCTTCAGCAGCGCGTCGCGCTGCGGGTCCTTCTGCGGCGGCTTGGGATACGTCGGGCGCTTGGGGCCTTCGTCCTTCTTCTCGGCCGCGGGCGCGCCGGCGGGGGCGGGCTGCTGGCCGTCGGCCTTCGGCGCGTCCTGCTTTGGCGCCTCGGCGGGCTTGGGGTCCTGCGCGATCGCCTCGAGCAGCGTCAGCAGCGCCGCTTCGAACGCGGCGGCTTCGGCGCCGTCGAGCTGCTTTGGCGGGTCCTTCTTCGGCGGCTCTTCCTTGGGCGGGTTGTCGCCCTTCGGCGGTTCGTTGCCGCCACCGCCACCCTGGCCGCCGGGGCCGCCGCGGCGGCCGCCCGGGC
>JBEITC010000618.1:0-1901 GCA_040375075.1 Planctomycetota bacterium
ACCTGCCGGCAGGCGCCGCACGGCCGCGCGGGCTCCTTCAGGCCGGTGACCACGGCGACCGCGCGCAGCTCGCGTTCGCCGGCGGCGATGGCGGCGCAGACCGCGGCGCGCTCGGCGCAGATGGTCAGGCCGTAGCTGGCGTTCTCGACGTTGCAGCCGACGTAGACCTTGCCGCTGGCGCCGAGCACGGCGGCGCCGACGCGGAAGCCGGACGCGGCGACGTAGGCGTGCTGGCGGACGGCGCGGGCCCGCGCGACGAGGTCGGCGGCGAGGGCCGGGGAGAGCTTGGCCATCCACGCACCGTACCGCGCCCCCACCCGCGCCGGCAAAGCACACGCCGCACGAATGGATCGACGGCGGCCGCGACCGCGCGTAGAACGCCGCGTCGATGGATCGCCTCCCCACCGCCGACGAGGTGCGCGCCGAACTGCGGACCCTCGACCCACTCGACCGCAAGGTCGTCGGCGGCCTCGTCGCACTGTGCATGGCGATGCCGCAGCAGGTGCGCGACCGCGAATGGCTCGCCGAGCGCTTCGTGCACGTCGCCACGGTCGCGCACGGCTTCGCCGGCGAAGGCGACGAAGCGACCGACGACGACGTCGAACGCGTGCGGCTGTACGCGCGGCTGCGCTTTCACCCGGTCGTGCGCGCGACGCTGCGGCTGTTCGTGCGCACGGGCGAGGACCTGCGCCAGCGCGGCGGGACGCCCGACTTCCAGGCGGCGCAGGCGATCGTCGCCGGCTACCTCGGCACGGACTGACCGGCGCGCGCGGACGCGGGACAACCGCTCGCGAACGCGCGCCGCTATCCTTCGTCGCCATGTCGCTCCGTTCGAAGCCGTCCGCGCCGGCGCTGCCGTTCGCCATCGCCACCTTGCTCGCCACCACCGTGCTGCGCGGCCAGGAAGGCGTGCCGCAACCGCCCGGACTGGTCCCGGAGCAGATGTGGTACGCGCCGACCGCCGCCGACTGGCAGAAGCCGGTGGCGATCCGCTGGCAGCGCACCTGGGAAGACGCCGTGCGGCTGTCGCAGCAGACCAAGCGCCCGATCCTCGTGTGCGTCAACATGGACGGCGAGATCGCCAGCGAGCACTACGCCGGCGTGCGTTACCGCGACCCCGAGATCGCCAAGCTGTGGGAGCCGTACGTCTGCGTCATGGCGTCGGTCTATCGCCACACGCCGCGCGACCACGACGACCAGGGCCGCCGCATCCCCTGCCCGCGCCTTGGCACCGTGACCTGCGGCGAACACATCGCGCTCGAGCCGCTGGTGTACGAGAAGTTCCTCGACGGCAAGCGCATCTCGCCGCGCCACATCATGGTCGAGCTCGACGGCAAGGAGGTCTACGACGTGTTCTACACGTGGGACACCAAGTCGGTGTTCGACACGCTGCGCGACGGCATCCAGAAGCGCGCGATCCAGGCGCCGCCGATCGTGAAGGGCGACCGCTCGCTGAAGGAGAAGATCGAGAGCCCCGACAGCCAGGACCGCGAGGAGGTCGAGCAGCTGTTCGCCAAGGCGGACGCGCAGCAGCGCGCGGCGATGCTGGCGGCGGCCGTTGCCGCTGGCGACAAGGCGCCGATCGAACTGCTGCGGCAGGCGGCGTTCGGCCTCGACCCCGACCTCGCGCAGAAGGCGCGCCAGGGCATGCTGGTCGCCGCCGACCCCAACGCCGTCGAACTGATCGCCGACACGCTGCAGGCGCCGATGGCCGCCGACGAACGGCAGTCGCTGGCGAAGTCGCTGCGGCGCTTCGCGTCGAGCCGCGCGCAGAGCCTCGCGGCCGCGCACGCCGGGCTCGCCGACGGCAAGACGGCGATCGACGGCGCCAAGTGGACCGCCGCCATCTCGGCACAGGACTACGCCGCCGCCGCGGCCGACCGCGACCGCGCCGCCGAGGC
>JBEITC010000601.1:0-1999 GCA_040375075.1 Planctomycetota bacterium
CCTCGCCGCAGCGCTCGATGGCCCGCCGGTCGCCGGCGTACGCGAGCTGCGCAGCGCCGTCGCCGCGCTGCTTGCGGCCAGCCCGCACGACGCCGCGGCAGCGTTCTTGGCGAGCCGAGCGGCGCCGTGAGCTAGCCGAGTTCTTCGAACGACGAGATCGTCTCGCGCCACGGCTCCGGGATCGGGCACGGCTTGAGGTCGGCGTCGACGAACACCAGCGCGGCGGTGGCCGTCACCAGCGTCTGCTCGCCGGCGCGCACCTCGAAGTCCATCTGGAAGCTCGACGTGCCGAGCCGGCTCGTGCGCGCGGCGACCTCGACGCGCATGCCCAGGCGCCCCGGCCGCAGGAACTTCACGGTCGACTCGGCGAGCACGAACGGCACCACGTGGTCGTCCATCAGCCCGAGCTGCGTGAAGTACAGGTAGCGCGCCTGCTCCATCAGGCTCAGGTAGGTGGCGTTGTTGACGACGCCGGCGCTGTCGACGTCGACCCAGCGCAGCGGCACCTCGGCGGCGAACCGGTAGAGCATCCCGCCATCCTCCGCCCAAGCGGCTGCGAACGCCAATGCCGCCGATGGCATCGAGCGGTCGGCGTCGGGAGCATTGCGCCCGGTCGTCCGTCGAGGTCCCCCAGCATGCGCCTTTCGCACCGCCTTCCCGGCCTGTTCCTGCTGCTGCCGTCGCTCGTCCAACCGGCCTGCCCGCAGGGTGGCCAGGGCCTCGTCGGCCGCAGCTCCCCGCTGCAGGTCGTCGAGCCGGACGAGAACGACAAGGACCTGCGCACCACGCCGGTGGTGCGCGCGGTGCAGCGCGCCGCCGACTCGGTGGTCAGCATCTACCTGCAGAACCAGCTCGCCGGCCGCGAGCCGCGCACCGAGGGCCAGGGCTCCGGCGTGATCCTCGACGCCTCGGGCCTCGTCATCACCAACTGGCACGTCGTCGCCCCCATCGTGCTCGGCGGCAACAGCCTCGAAGTCGAGGTCAAGCTGCGCGACGGCCGCTCGCGTCCGGCGCGCGTGCTGTCGTCGTCGGCCAAGCGCGACCTTGCGCTGCTGCAATTGCGCCTGCAGGCCGACGACACGGTCAAGCCGGTCGAGATCGGTCGCTCCGGCGACCTGATGGTCGGCGAGACCGTCGTCGCCATCGGCAACCCGCAGGGCCACGCCAACACGGTGACCAGCGGCGTGCTGTCGGCGATCGACCGCTCGATCCGCGTACGCACGCCCGACGGCGAGGTGCGCGAGTACACGGGCCTGCTGCAGACCGACGCCGCGATCAACCAGGGCAACAGCGGCGGCGCGCTGCTCGACATCACCGGCCGCCTCGTCGGCATCAACAGCGCGATGGCGATGGGCGCCGAGAACATCGGCTTCGCCATCCCGATGGACACCGTGCGCGGCGAGTTCCAGCGCGAACTGCTGCAGAGCGGCAGCTTCGCCGCCGCCGAGGACGCCGCGTGGCTCGGCATGGAGGTCGCCGACCGCGACGGCGCCGTCGTGGTCGACAAGGTCATCGCGGGCGGCCCGGCCGCCGCCGCTGGCGTGCAGACCGGCGACGCCCTGGCGCGCGTCGGCGACGCCGACATCCGCTCGTCGATCGACTACCTGCGGCAGGTCTTCGACGCCCGCGCCGACGCGCCGCTCGCGTTGTTGCTGCGCCGCGCCGGCCGCGACGTGCGCGCGACCGCCAAGCCGTTGACGCGGACGCAGTGGCTGCTGCAGACGGCGATCGGCGCGATGGCCTCGCAGGTCGACGTCGAGGAGGACCGCGAGTTCGTGCGCAAGGCGACGCTCGCGTTCTACCGCGGCGCCGGCCTCCGCCGCGTGCAGCTGTTCCCGGCGGTCGTGCGGCTCGATCGCATCGACGCCGAAGGCCCGGCAGCCGGCATCGGCCTCGCCGCCGGCGACGTGGTGCTGTCGGTGTTCGTGCGGCAGGCCTTCGGCGAACGCGAACTGCCGGTCACCTCGCTGCGCGACCTCGCGCGGCTGCTCGACGCCAA
>JBEITC010000568.1:0-2218 GCA_040375075.1 Planctomycetota bacterium
CCGGCGCGCCGCGGCGGGCCGCGCGGCGAGCGCACGACGCCGACCGGCGCAGCGCTGCTGCGCGTGCTGTGCGACCGCTTCGACGAGCCGTTGACGCTCGCCGCCGAGGCCATCGGCTACGGTGCTGGCACGCGCGATGACGTCGACGTGCCGAACCTGCTGCGCGTGAGCGTCGGCACGGTCGCGCCGGCGACCTCGCCGGGCGAGCTCTGCGAGCTGCAGTGCCACGTCGACACCGCCACCGGCGAGCAGATCGGCTGGCTGCTCGACGAACTGCTGGCGCGCGGCGCGGTCGACGCGTTCGCCACCGCGATCACGATGAAGAAGGGTCGCACCGGCGTGCTGCTGACCGTGCTGTCCGACGACGCGCGCGCGCGGCCGCTGGAGCAGTTCCTGCTCGAGGAAGCCGGCACGCTGGGCGTGCGACGCCACCGCGTGCAGCGCAGCGTGCTCGAGCGCTGGCAGGAGACGCGCGACACCAGCTTCGGCCCGGTGCGCTTCAAGTGCGCCAGGCTGCCGAGCGGCGCGGTGGTCGCGCGGCCCGAGGACGACGAGTTGCGCCGCGTGTGCGCCGAGCGCGGGCTCGGCCGCGCCGAGGCGCTGCGGCGCCTGCAGCCGTGACCGCCGCCGCGCGCGCCGTGTCGTCAGTCAGGGTCCGCGGGCGTGCCGCGAAGGCCTTGTCCGTGTCGGCGCGTCGCCGCATCCTTGCGCGCCGATGAACCCCGGCGCTGCACTCGCCTTCGTCGCAACGATCGCGCTCGCGTGGCGCGCCGGCGCGACGCTCCTGGCCGAGGCCGAGCGGCTCGCCGCGCCGAACCAGCCGACGTGGCGGCAGCGCCTGTTGGAGCCGACCGATGCGCGCATCCAACGCACGTTCGGCGACGGCGCGGCGATCCTGTTCGCGCTGCGGGCCGCAGCGCCACGGCCAGCGCTCGTGCTCGTGGCGCCGCCGGTCGGGGACCTCGCGACGCTGACGCCGGAACGTTTCGCCGCGCTCGACCGCCGCAACGGCCTGGTCGTCCAACTGCAGACCTTGGCGTATCCGGACCCGTGGCTGCAGGAGGCCGCCGACCCGTACGGCGTCGCCGCGGGGCTCGTGAGCGCTGGCCGCGATGCGCGCGTCCTGCAGCTTGCGGGCGATGCCGGGCCTGCCGACGCTGGCGCGTGGGACGCCGTCGCGCTGCCCGGCGGCGGCCAGTTGTGGAGGCGGCGGTGACGCTGCTCGACTTCCTTTGGACGTTGGTCGTCGCAGTGGCGGCGCCGGCCGTGTTCGGTCGCGGGCTGTTGCTCGCCGCGGGCGCTGGCGGGATCGCCAGCGCGCCGCTCTGGGGGCACGGCTACCTGCTCGGCCAGTGCTTGCTGGCGCCGTGCACGCTGCTGCAGGCGCGCTTGGACTGGCCCGTGCCCGGCGCCTTGGCGCCGCTCGCCGCAGGCGCGCTCGGCCTCGTGCTCGCGCGGCGCGCCGTTCCTGCGCTGGCAACATCGCCGTCGGGCAGCCGCGGCTTCGCCTGGATCCTCGGCGGCGCGCTCGCGCTGTTCGGCGAACGGTGCCTCGCGGCGGCGGCCGACCCGATCCGCGTCAGCGACGAGGCGCTGAACTGGGCGTCGAAGGCCAAGGTCCTGTTCGCCGGGCCGTGGGCGCGCATCGGCGAGCCGTTGGCGCACTTCGTCAGCCATGCCGACTATCCGTTGCTCGGCCCGCTGGCGCAGATGCAGGCGTTCGCGGCCGCGGGCCGCATCCTGCATTGGGAGAACCGGGCGCCGGTGCAGGCCTTCGGCGCAGCGCTGTTGCTGCTGCTCGGCTCGGCGTTGATCACGCGCGCGCGGCCCGTCATCGCAGCGGTGGCGCTGCTGGCGTTCCTCGGCACGCGGTTCTCGGTCTACGGGCCGACCGCGTACGCGGACGTCATGCTGGCGGCCCTGGCCTTCGCCGCCTTCGACGCGCTGGCGCGCGCACGCGATGGCGGCGGCCGTTGCTGGTGGCCGGTCGCCTGCGTCGCCCTCGCCGGCGCTGTCGCCGCGAAGCAGGAGGGGCTCCTCGTCGCAGGCGCGACGCTGGCGCCGTTCGCCCTCGAACGCGTGCTCGGCGGGGTGCGCGCTGCGTGCGCCGGGTGGCAACGAGCCGCCTGGCTGTTGTTGCCGCTGCTCGCCGCGTTCGGTCAAGCGCGCTTCATCGCGGCGTTCGGGTTGTCGAGCGACATGCTCGACGCGCCCGGGC
>JBEITC010000429.1:0-3639 GCA_040375075.1 Planctomycetota bacterium
CGCGAGGCCGCCGCCGCCGTTGCGCTTCGCCGGCGCCGGGCCGTTCGCGGCGGTCGGCGCTTCGGTCGTCGTCGCCGTCGCTTCGGCGGCCGAAGTCGTGGCCGCGGTCGCGTCGATCGGCGCGCCGTCGTCCTGGCCGGCGGCATGGTCGTCGAGGAAGGCGGGCAGGGCGGATGTCGGGCGCGGGGCCGTCGGCTGGTTCATGGTCGTTCGCATCGGCGGATCCCCGGTTGGATCGGCATCGGCGCCGCCGTCGGTGGAGGGCATGTTGCAATCCGTCCTGCCGTCGCCGAAAACGCGATGCCAAGGATGGCACGGAAGCTCAAAGGCATCGCCGCCGCGCGCGGAGTCGCGATCGCGCCGATCGTGCACTTCCATCCGACGTTGGAACACATCCCGACGTGGAAGGTCGCCGAGACGGCGATCGACGCCGAACGGTCGCGCTTCACCAACGCCGTCGCCGCCGTCGCCGCCAGCCTGATGGCGCTGCAGCAGGAGCTCGCCGGCTCGATCGGCCAGCACGACGCGCGCATCTACGACGCGCAGCTGGCCATCCTGCAGGACCCGTCGTTCCGGCGCGACGTCGAGGCCGAGGTGTGGGCGCACCACGTCAATCTCGAGGTCGCGCTGCAACGGGTCGTCGCCCGCTACGAGGGCGTGTTCGCCGCGATGGAGAACGCGGCGATGCGCGAGCGCGCCGCCGACCTGCGCGACATCGGCCGCCAGCTGGTCGGCGCGCTGATGGCGCAAGCCCGCCAGAAGTACACCGCCAACGGCGCCGACTACCTGTTCGCGGCCGAGGAGTTCCTGCCGAGCGACGCCGGCATCCTCGATCGCGCGCACATCCGCGGCATCGTCACCGCGCACGGCGGCAAGTACTCGCACGGCGCGATCCTCGCGCGCTCGATGGGCATCCCCGCCGTCGTCGGCATCGACCAGGTCATGCTCGAGTCGACGACCGGCACGATGGCGATCGTCGACGGCGACGCCGGCCTCGTGCTGCTCGACCCGACGCCGGACGAGCTGCGCGACTACGAGCGCCGCGCGCGCGAGCAGCGCGCGATCGACCGGCGCATCGCCGAGGTGCGCTTCCAGCCGTCGGTCACGCCCGACGGCGCGCAGGTGCAACTGCTGGCGAACGTCGAGGGCGTGCGCGACCTCGAGGCGCTCGAGATCGACGCGATCGGCGGCATCGGCCTGTTCCGCACCGAGTTCGCGTTCATGGAGCGGCGGCAGGTCCCGACCGAGGACGAGCAGGTCGCGATGTACCGCCGCGCCATGGACGGCGCGCGCGGCAAGCCGGTCACCTTCCGCACGCTCGACGTCGGCGGCGACAAGCCGCTCGGCTACTTCAAGATGCCGGAGGAGCGCAACCCGGTGCTCGGGTGGCGCGGCATCCGGCTCTGCCTCGACTGGCCGGACATCCTCTACTCGCAGGTGCGCGCGATCCTGCGCGCCAGCGCGCTCGGCCACGCCCGCATCCTGCTGCCGATGGTCAGCTCGCGCACGGAGGTCGCGCGCTGCCGCGACGTGCTCGACCAGCTGACCGCCGACCTCCGGGCGACCGGCGTGCCGTACGACCCCAAGATCGAGCTCGGCGTGATGGTGGAGGTGCCGGTGCTGGTGCCGGTGCTGCCGGAGGTGCTGCCGATCGCGGACTTCGTCTCCGTCGGCACCAACGACCTCGTGCAGTACCTGCTCGCCGTCGACCGCGACAACCAGCGCGTGGCGAAGATGTACGACCCGTTCCATCCGGGCGTGCTGCGCGTGCTGCAGCAGATCGCCGCCGCGGCGAAGGCGGCCGGCAAGCCGGCGTCGATCTGCGGCGAGATCGCCGGCGACCACTGGTTCACGCCGCTGCTCGTCGGCCTCGGCTATCGCGAGCTGTCGATGGCTCCGGTGTTCCTGCCGCGCGTCAAGCTGATGCTGCGCAGCTTCACCATCGCGGAGTGCGAGGACCTCGCCGTGCGCGCGATGGCGATGCAGTCGACCGCGGCCGTGCGCAAGCTGGTGCAGGACGAGATCCAGCCGCGTTGGGCGATCCAGCTCGGCGCCGAGGAGTCGCGGCGATGACTCCGCGGCCGTTGCGGCGCGGCAACTGGTCGGTGCAGGAGCTCGAGCGCCTGCGCCAGCTGCTGCCGGCCCGCGGCGTGCCGACCACCGCGCGCCTGCTGCGGCGGTCCGCGGAGAGCGTCGAGCGCAAGGCCGCCGAGTTGCTGCGCGTGCCGCCGCGCCGCGGCGACTGGACCGCCAGCGACGACCAGGTCCTGCAGGACGCATGGGGCCCCGTCGACGCGCGCCTGCTCGCGACGATGCTCGGGCGGCCGCCGCAGGACGTGCGCAAGCGCGCCGGCGAACTGCGCGAGCGGCCGCTCGACGGCGCATGGACGCAGCCCGAGCGGCTCCGGCTCAAGCGCCTGTACGGCACCCGCTCGGACGCCGACCTCGAGGTGTGCCTGCGCCGTCCGGCCGCCGAGGTGCGCGCGATGGCGCAGTCGCTCTGCCTCGCCAAGGACAAGCGGTTCGCCGCCGCGGCCGCCTTAGCTGCCGCTGCCACGGCTGCCGACGAGGTCCGGGCCCTCGCCGACCGGCCGACACGCATGCCGCGGTGGGCGCCGGGCGAGGTCGAGCGGTTGCGCGCGATCTATCCCGATCGCGACAACCTCGCCGTCGCCCAGGCCCTCGGCCGCACCGTCACCAGCGTCGCCAACAAGGCCAACCAGCTGGGGTTGCGCAAGTCGCAGCTGCTGCTCGCCGACATCGGCCGGGCCAACGTGTCGCTGCGCTACCGGTCGGCCGACGCGGCGCTGGCAGTTGCACCGGCAGTGGCACCGGCAGTGGCACCGGCAGTGGCACCGGCAGTGGCTGCGATGCCCGGGCGGGTCGCCCGCGTCGAGGCGACCGCCGAAGCGACCTGACGGCGCTGTCGCGCCCTCGCCGCCGCGCCCTCGCCGCCGCGATTTCGTCCGCCCGCCTCAACCCGGACCGGCGCGTCATCCGATGGTCCGGCCATGCGACGCCTGGAACCGGCGTCCGCGCACAACGAGGTACGCCATGGAAATCGTGGGGAAGAAGAGCCAGGGCCTGTCGGTCACGGCGCTGAAGGACGACAAGACCGTCATCATCACGTTCAACGACCGCAGCCTGAACTTCTACGTCACCGACGCGCTGAAGGAGCAGTTGAAGGAAGCGATCAACGGCAAGATCGAGGAGGGCTACCAGCACTTCGTGCTGAACCTCGACAACGTCAAGATCATCGACTCCTGCGGCGTCGGCCTCGTCATCGTCGCCAACAACGTGACGTCGTCGCGCAACTGCAAGCTCTACCTGAGCAACATCAAGCCGTTCATCGTCAAGATCTTCGAGATCATGCGCATCTCGAAGCACCTGGCGATCTTCGAGCGCGAGGACGACGCGCTGCAGGCGATCAAGGCGGCGAAGTGACGCCATCGGCGGGGTCCGTCCCCGCCGTCCGACCGTCGTCGTCGCATGGCGACGACGGCGCGTGATGCCGCCATGGCCACGAGCACGACCATCCTCATCGTCGACTCCGGCGAGCTGCGCGGCGGTTCCCTGCGCGCCGCCATCGCCGCCCACGGCGGTTGCGTCGACGTGGCCGCGCCGGCCGGCGCGGCGGTC
>JBEITC010000296.1:0-5130 GCA_040375075.1 Planctomycetota bacterium
CCGGCGCTGGACCCTGCGCCTGGGCCCATGCCGCGCTGCCCCGGGGGGGGAGGGCGAGGAGGGGTGGTTTCTTGGGGCTCCGTGCGCGCCGGAGAGGGCGCGCACCGAGCATACGATCACGACCGCAGGTTCGCGCCGCTCGCTCAGGGCGCCGTGCCGACCATCAGGCGCGTCTGGCCCGAGAACGTCAGGCTGCCGGGCTCCGTCGCGTCGATGGCGATCCACTGGCCGAAGACGATCGTGCCATCGAGCGCCGCGTTGTTCGGGATCGCGAGCGTGTAGTTGCCGACGCCGGCGAGGTTCGCCAGCACCGTCGGCGTCGCGACCGCGTCGTTGAAGCCCGTGCAGTTGGTCCAGCCGAGCCCGGTCAGCGGGAACGGGAACGGGAACGAGTTGGTCAGGCCCAACGCCAGGATCATCACGCCGTTCGTCGGCGCGCCGTTGGCGAAGAACACGAAGCTCGTGCCGCGCTGGCCGCTGCCGAAGTGGCCGGCCTCCAGGTTGCCGCAGCTGGCGCCGTGGCTGTTCGCCGTCGCGCAGTTGAAGCCGACGCGCATGCGCAGCGCCTGGTTGTCGTCGACCGTGCCGTTCGCCGGCGTGGTCGACCACGACGTCGCGTAGACGCGCGGCTCGTTGCTGTCGTGGAACTGTCCCGTCGTCGTCTGCCAGTTGCCGACGGCCGTGACGTCGATCACGAGGTCGGACGTGCCGTCGTACGGGAAGGGCGACTGCAGGCCGATGTCGAGCCAGTTGTCCGCGACCGTCTGGAAGCTGTAGTTCGTCTCGTCGAGCACCGTCACCGGCGTCGGCAGGTTGCTGGCGAACGCGCTGACCAGCGTGTGGCCCGCCGGCACGTGCGACATGCGCACCGTCAGCTGGCGGTTCCAGTGGCGGCCGCTGTCCATCGCCGAGAACGACAGGCTGCGGATCGCGCCGGCGACGGCGAGTTCCTCGCGCCGCACGATGGTCTGGTAGCGCAGGTTCGTGCCCTGCGCGCTGGCCAGGCGGTAGAGCAGCGTCGCGTTGGCGACGCGCGGCGAGAAGATCGGGCCGGCGAACGGGGCGTTGCCGGCCGAGCCGAGCGACAGCGAGAGCGTCGCGCCGCCGTACGTCTGGTTGGCGCCGGTGCCGTTGGTGTACGTGTGCGCGAAGTTGCCGGCGTCGATGGCGATGCCCACGGTCCCGGGCGAGAGGAAGAAGGGCTCGCTGAACTCGATCCGGCTCGGCGCGTTCAGGCCCGCCGACACGCCCTTGCCGGCGGTCATCGGGATCCACGCGCCTGCGTTGGTCTCGTTGCCGGCGTAGGACACGCCGATCGCCGTGCGATAGACGTCGAGCGTCAGCTCGGTCCCGGCGGCCGCCGCAGTGTTCACCTCCATGCCGGTGACGAACATCGGCGAGCCGACCGTCGCGTCGAAGTAGACGGCGCCGCCCGCGAGGCCGCTGTTGCCGCCGGTGTAGATCGTCGGCACGGTCGACGGCGCGTAGCCGCCGAACGGATAGTAGTTGCCGACGGCGCTCGTGCGGCTGTTGTCGGGGATGTAGCGGGCGCAGCCCGAGCCGTAGAGGCGCACGCCGCCGTTGACGACGAGCGCGTAGGTCGCGTCGGTCGCCGCGGTGGCGATGTTCGCGTCGACGGTGAGCGTCGGCGCGGTGACCTCGACGGTCCACGTGCCGGCGATCGGGTTCTGCAGCATCACGCACTCGACCGTGTCGATCGTGTCCGCGGCGCCGCCGGTGGCGCTGAAGCGCGTCTGCGTCGCGCCCTTGAGGCCGACGTTGCCCCAGTACGACGTGCCGTTGGGCGCGATGACGCGCAGCGTCAGGTCGTTGACGCGGTCGAGCGCGGCGGCGGGGTTGCCGGCCGGGTCGAGGTACGTCATGCAGATGTTGAGCGCCGACTCGCCCGGGCCGACCATGTACTCGTACGAGTGCGTGTTGCCCTGCTGGATCGGCACGGTCTCCGGCAGCACCGAGATCTTGTTGCGGCGGTCGTAGAGGTTCGACAGGCTCGGGAAGCCCCAGCCGACGTGCTCGCGACGGTTGTCCGTCGCGGTCATCGTGTACTGGTTGGCGCTCGCGATCATCAGCGCCTTGAGCGTCTGCGCGTACGGCCGGTTCTCGAAGCGGCTGCCGCCGATGACGCGCGGCGCGTTGCTGAACAGATGGTCCGTGTACATCTGGATCGCCAGCGCGTTGTGGCCCGCGACGATCGGCGTCGCCGCCGACGTGCCGCCGAAGCCGGTCGTCGACTGGCCGCCCGGATCGGCGACGTTGTTGTAGCCGCCGGTCGTGCCCGGGGCCGTCGGGTCGTTGTTGGCGAGGCCGAGGCTGAGGTCCGCCGTCCAGACGTTGTCGTAGTAGGCGCAGAGGTCGGGCTTCATGCGACCGTCGGCCGCGGGGCCGATCGAGGCGTTGCCGGCCGCCCACGAGTCGTCGGCGGCGGTGCTGTTGTTGAAGTGCTGGACGGCGCCGACCGAGATGACGTTCTTGGCCCATGCCTGCGGCCGCACGCTCTGGTTGCCCAGGTTCGACATGCTGTTCGTCCACGGGATGCGGTGGTCGAACACGATGTCGTCGGCGTCGGCCGAGTCGGCGGTGTACGCGGTGGTCTGCGCGGCGCCCCACGAAGCGGTCGTGAACATGCAGTTGTGCGTGTTGACGACCTCGTCGATGACGGCGTTGCGCGAGAAGCCGGCCGTCACCGTCGTGTAGTTGGTGTAGAAGCCGACCGCGTTCGGCGCCATGCCGCGCGCGCTCGCGCTGCTCGTGCCGTCGCCGAAGACGATGCCGGCGGTGCAGTGGCCGTGGCGCTGCTGCTGCCCGCCGCTGCGCACGTTGACCAGCGCGGTGGCGAAGTCCGGGTGCGTCGCCTCGACGCCCTCGTAGACGTGGCCGCGGATGCCAGCGCCCGTGTAGCCCGCCGCCGTCTCGATGGCGTTGGCGCCGCCCTGGATGCGGGCGTTGTTCATGTCCGTGCCCGGCTCGGTCCAGCGGTCGATCCACAGGACCTCGTCGCAGCGGGCGGCGGCGGCGAGCTGCGCGCCGTCGAGCTCGGCGATCAGCAGCAGGCCCTTCTCCTGGCGGTCGACGACCGTGCCGCCGAAGGCCTCGATCTTCGCGGCCAGCGCGCCCTTCTGCGTGCGCTTGTCGGCGACGACGAGGTTGTAGCGGGCCTTCGGTAGCTTCTCGCCGCCGGCGAGCGCGCGCAGCAGCTCGGGCTGCAGGCGGTACGCCGGCTCGTAGGCGCCGACCCAGCGAACGGCGGGCAGCGCGTTCACCGCCGCGGCCACCGACGCGTCCATGCGCACGACGTGGCAGGTGTGCGGCAGGTAGCCGTGCACCATCGCGCCGAGCGCGAGCAGCGGCGCGCGGTCGCGGTCGGTCGGGGCGGCGTGGAACTGCACGATCCACAGGCGCGTGTCCGCGCCGGCCTGCAGCAGCGGCGGGATCGGCAGCGTGCCGAGCGTCGGGTCGAACGTGCCGTAGTGCAGGGCGACCTTCGGATTGCCGGGGACGATCGGGGCAGAACCATCGTCTTGCGCGACGGCGCGGGCGACCAACGAGAGGCCCGCGGCGACGCCGAGGGCGAAGAGGCGAGAGTGCATGGGTGGAGAAGGGTAGACCGGACCGACCCTCCGGAGATCCCCCAGGTCGCGATCGCCCGATTCGTCCATGGTCCACGCGGCGCGACCTGTCGCGGCGGGCCGGCGGCGCCGAGACGGCGTGCGCGTCCATGGCATCGACGGTGTGAAACACCGCCGCGGCGACGACCGGCAGCCCTCCGC
The DNA here is from genome assembly GCA_040375075.1 of Planctomycetota bacterium. Classification (GTDB taxonomy): domain Bacteria; phylum Planctomycetota; class UBA1135; order UBA1135; family UBA2386; genus UBA2386. The sequence goes on from JBEITC010000296.1 coordinate 3,789, forward strand.
TGCCGATCGCCGCCGCGGCGAAAGAACGAATGCCGTGCCTCAGGGCGCGACTCCGACCATCACGCGGGTCTGGCCCGAGAAGGTCAGCAGGCCCGGCTCGGTCGCGTCGAGCGTCAGCCACTGGCCGAAGATCGTGGTGCCGTCGAGCGCCGGGTTGTTGGGGATCGGCAGCGCGAAGTTGCCGTTGCCGCCTGCCGACGTCGCGACCGTGGCCGTCGTCGCCGCGTCCTGGAACGCGGTGCAGTTGGTCCAGCCGAGCGGCGTCAGCGACAGCGGCAGCGGCGCGCCGTTGGTCAGGCCGAGCGCCAGCACCGCGACGCTGCTCGCCGGGGCGCCGTAGGTCATGAAGTAGAACGTCGACCCGCGGTTGCCGTTGCCGAAGTGCGTCGCCTCGAGCGTGCCGCAGCTGGCGCCGTGCTCGTTGACCGCGCTGCAGCCGAAGCCCAGGCGCATGCGCAGCGCGTTGTCGTCGAGCGCGCCGGTCGTCGGCATCGCAGCGCTCCAGCTCGCGGCGTAGAGGCGCGGCTCGTCCGAGGTGTTGAAGGTCGCCGTCGTCGTCTGCCAGTTGCCGCGGGCGATCACCTCGACGACCACGTCGCTCGTGCCGTTGTAGAGGAAGGGCGTCTGCAGGCCGATCTCCGTCCACCAGTCCTGGGCGAGGTCGAAGCTGTAGTTGGCCGCGTCGAGCACGGTGGTCGGCGTCGGCAGGTTGGCGGCGAAGTTGTTGGTCAGCGCGTAGCCGTTGACGACGTGCGCCATGCGGACGGTCAGCTGGCGGTTCCAGTGGCGGCCGGCGGCCTGCGGCGAGAACGCCAGGCTGCGGATGGCGCCGGCCGTGCCGAGGTCGGCGCGCCGGACGATGGTCTGCCAGCGGATGTTCGTGCCGAGCGCGGCGTCGTAGCGGTGCAGCAGCGAGACGTTGGCGACGCGCGGCGTGTTGACGACGCCGGCGAAGGCGACGTTGCTCGCCGAGCCGGCCGACAGCGAGAGGGCGCCCAGCGTGTAGTTCTGGTTGGCGCCGGTGCCGTTGGTGTAGCGGTGATCGAAGTTCGCTGCGTCGAGCGCGAGGCCGTACGTGCCGGCCGGCAGCAAGAACGGCTCGGCGAAGTCGACGCGGCTCGGCGCGTCAGGACCCGCGGACACGCCCTTGCCGGCGGTCAGCGGCAGCCACGCGGCCGGGTTGGTCTCGTTGCCGACGTGCGACACGCCGAGGTTGGTGCGGAAGACGTCGAGGCGCAGTTCCTGCCCGGCCAGCGCGTTGGTGTTGATGTCGAGGCCGCCGATCCAAAGGTCCGACGAGGCGGTCACGTTGAGGTAGACCGCGCCGCCCGACGCGCCGAAG
>JBEITC010000395.1:0-3922 GCA_040375075.1 Planctomycetota bacterium
CCGGCGGCAGCGCCGCGCGGCGTGCCGGTCACGAGCCAGCCGTCCGCCGCGGCGGCGATCGCGCCGAGGGCGGTCCAGTCGCCGAGTTCGCGCGGCGTCGGCGAGGCGAGCGGCACGAGCAGCAGCTTCGGCGCGTAGCTCGGCGTCACCTGCATCCAGCCGGCGACGGTGCGATCGACGCGCACCAGCAGGTGGGCGCTGGCCGCGTCGATCGCCAGCTCGGCGACGTTGCCGCACGGGAACGCGCCGAGCGTCGTCTCGCCGCCGGTCGCAGCGCGGCGCACGAGCGCGACGTCGGCGGCGGCGGTGGCGACGCCATCGAGCGGCGAGCCGCCGCGGCGCAGCAGCCACAGGTCGTCACCGACGACGCACGCGGCCTCGGCGTCGAACATCGGCGCGCCGAGTCCGTCGCCTTGCAGCGGTCGCACCGCTCCGTCATGGCCGCCGACCAGCGTCTGCCCGCGCCACTTCGCCGCGAAGCGGAAGCCGTCGTCGCCGTCGAGCAGCTGCCGGTGGCCGTCGGCCGTGACTTCGTGCAGGTCCTGCCAGTTCCACAACAGCCAGCCGTCGCCCGCGCGCTGCGTGCCCATCACGCCGGACATGGCGATCGGCGCGAGGCGATCGGCGCCGCCGCGGAGGAAGCGATCGAGCGCGCTGTTGGCCACCGTCGGCGTCGGCGCCGGCAGGTCCGGCAGCGCGATGCCGCCGTCGAGCTTGCGCAGCCGCAGGGATTGGAACAGCGCTTCGCGCGCCGGCCGGAAGGCGTCGGCGGCGCCGTCCGACAGCCAGCGCACGGTCAGGCTCTTGCTGCCCGACAGCGGCAGGTGCACGGACTTGATCGCCTGGCCGTCGCGAGCGCCGAGCAGCCAGGCGCAGCGCACGCCATCGACCTCGAACTCGCCGCGCGCCGACTCCTTGTACGTCGCGTCCCACTTGCCCAGCGTGTCGCGCTCGCCATCGACGATCGTCGGCAACGTGCGGTAGCCGTCGACGACGAAGATCGCGACCAACTGCTCGTCGTCGGCGCTGCGCCACTCGGCCAGCTCGCCGTCGTCGGGCTTCGCTTCGCGCAGCAGGCTCGGCCGCACCGCGTAGTCGATGGCGTGGTCGCCGGCGATGACCGTGCGCACGACCGGCGCGAGCCCCTTGCCGTGCTCGCTGTCGACGGGCGGGAACTCGAAGCCGGCGAGGAAGCCCTGGACCTGCGCGTCGAGCTGCTTGCGCTGGCTCTTCACCGACCACGTCATCAGGTGGTAAGCGAGTCCGTCGCCGACCAGCAGTTCGTTGCGGAAGGCGCACGCGACGCCGTTGAGCGTCGTGTCGAAGACGCGCGAGACGCGCGTCCAGCCCGGCTCCTTGGCGACGACGATCGGTTCGCCGTTGCCGACCGAGCAGTGGTCGTCCATCGCCGTCCGATAGTCCGCTTCGTCCTCGAGCAGGCCCGCGATCTCCATCGCGACGACGTAGACCTGGCTGCCGCGCGACAGGAAGCCGCGACCCTCGACGCGCTGGAACTGGTCCTCGCCGAGGTCCTTGTCGAGCTTCTTGCGGTCCCACGGCGCGTCGAGCTGCACGCTCGCGCCCTTGCTGCCGATCGGGAAGTCCTGCGCCTGGGCGGGCAGCGCCGCGGCGGGGCACAGCGCCGCGAGCAACAGGGACAGGCGCAGCAGGGACGACGTCGACGACCGGCGGCTCATGGGGCGGGCATGGTACGAAGCCGGCGCGTGCGCCGCGCCGCCGCAGCCGCGTATCGTCGCCCGGATGCTGCGCGTCCCTGCCCTCGTTGCGTGCGTCTCGCTCCTCGCCGCCTGTGCCGGCGCGCCGCCGGTGCCGCCGGTCGATCCCGCCGTCGCCGACGTCGCCGCGCGCACCCAGGACTTCGTCGCGGCGCTGACGCCTGCGCAGCGCACGGCCGCCGCGCGCCCGTTCGACGACCGCGAGCGCACGCAGTGGGCGTTCGTGCCCGGCCGCTACGCCGGCGTCGAGTTCGGCGACCTGTCGCCGGCGGCCGACGCGGCGATGCGGGCGCTGCTGCGCGCGCTGCTCGGCACCGAAGGCCTGCGCAAGACGCTCGCGATCGTGCAGCTCGAGGACCTGCTGCGCGCGCTCGAGTCCCAGGGTGGCCGCGACGCCAGCCACCGCGACCCGCGCCGCTACGCCGTGCTCGTCTGCGGCGACATCGCGCCGCGCGGGCTGTTCGCCGTGCGCGTGCAGGGCCACCACGTCTCGCTGCACTTCACCTTCCTCGACGGCCGGCTCGTCGGCGCGACGCCGCACTTCCTCGGCAGCAACCCGCACGAACGCCGCGATGGCGAACGCGCCGGCGAACGTGTGCTCGCCGCCGAGGAGGACCTTGCGCGCGAACTGCTCGCGACGCTGACCGCCGACCAGCGCATCGCCGCGATCCTCGCGCCGAAGGCCCCGCCCGACGTGCTCCTCGGCCCCGCGGCCGCCGCCGACGCGCTCGGCCTGCAGAAGGGCCTCAACGCCACCGCGATGGACGCACGCCAGCAGGCGATGCTGTGGCGGCTCGTCGAGATCGTCGTGCGCAACCTGCGCCCCGAGTTCGCCGACGCCGAGCTGGCGCGCTATGCGGGGCAGCGGCCGACGCTGTGCTTCGCGTGGATGGGCGGCGAGCGCCGCGGCGAAGGCCACTACTGGCGCGTGCAGGGCGTGACGTTCGCGATCGAGTACGACAACACGCAGAACGACGCGAACCACGTGCACGTCGTCTGGCGCGACGAGGAGCGCGACTTCGGCCAGGACCCGCTGCGTGCGCATCTGGAGCGCGAGCATCGCTGAGGGCGCGGCGCCGCGCGCGCAGCCGGCCGCTCAACGCCCGGAGTCGCGCAGCGCCTTCTTGGTGATCTTGCCCGAGCCCGTGCGCGGCAGCGCGTCGAGGAAGCGCACCTCCTTCGGCGCCTTGTAGTGGGCGATGCGCGCCTTGCAGAAGGCGATCAGCTCGTCGGCGGTCGCGGTCGTGCCCGGGCGCAGCACGACGGCGGCGACGACGCGCTCGCCCCAGTGCGGGTCGGGCAGGCCGAAGACGGCGCACTCGAGCGTCGCCGGATGCGCGTAGAGGACGTTCTCGACCTCGACCGAGTACACGGCCTCGCCGCCGGTCTTGATGACGTCCTTCTTGCGATCGACGATGTCGACGTAGCCGAAGGCATCGATCGTCGCGAGGTCGCCGGTGCGCAGGAAGCCGTCGCGATCGAATGCCGCGGCGGTGGCCTCGGGGTTGTGCCAGTAGCCGGGCGTGACGGTCGCGCCCTGGACGCGGATCTCGCCGACGGCGACGCCGTCGTTGGCGATGGGCGTGCCGGCGTCGTCGACGACTTCGAGCGTGACGCCGAGGAACGGCCGGCCGGTCTTGCACTTCATGCGCAGCTGCTCGTCGGGCGGCAGCGTCTGCACGGCCGGCGTCAGCAGGCTGAGCGTGAGGTACGGGCTGGTCTCGGTCATGCCGTACGTCTGCACGTAGTCGCAGCGGAACGTCGCCAGGATCCGGCGCACGACGTCGGGCGCGATCGGCGCGCCGCCGCTGAGCATCGCGCGCAGCGCGTAGCGGCGATCGCTAGCACCCGGCGCCTTGACCATGAGGTTGAGCATGGTCGGCACGAGGTTGGTGATGGTGACGCGCTCGCGCACGAGCAGGTCGAGCGCTGCTTCGGGCGTGAAGCTCGGCAGGAAGACGTGCTGGCCGCCGACGGCGGTGATCGCGAACGTCGCCCACGCATCGGCGAGGTGGAACATCGGCGCGATGTGCGCCCACGTGTCGGTCGCCGACAGGCCGAGTTCCTGCACGGCGGCGCGCGCGTGCGTGCAGACGTTGCGGTGGGTGAGCACGACGCCCTTCGGCGCGCCGGTCGTGCCGCTGGTGTAGTAGAGGTGCGCGGGGTCGTCGTCGGCGGCGAGCGGC
>JBEITC010000322.1:0-4830 GCA_040375075.1 Planctomycetota bacterium
CAGCGCCGCTCAGCCGTCGCGGAAGCCGCTGCTGCGGATGCCGTGCTTCTGCATCAGCTTCTGGAAGGCGCTGCGGGTCATGCCGGCCTCCTCGCTGCAGTGCGTGACGTTGCCCTTGTGCTTCTTCAGCAGCGCCTCGAGGTAGGCGCTCTCGATGGCGGCGACGTGCCGCGCCTTCATCTCCTGGAACGTGCCACCGATCGACTCGCCGTCGTCGACGGCGACGCCGGCCGGCTGTTCGCGCAGCTCCGGCGGCAGGTCGGCGAGCTGCAGTTCGCCGCCCTGGCCGAGCGCGCACGCGCGCTCGATCACGTTGCGCAGCTGACGGACGTTGCCCGGCCAGTGGAACGCGCGCAGCGCCGCCATCGCCGCCGGCGCGATGCCGGTGACGCCGACCTTGGCGCCGAACTTGCCGATGAAGTGCGCCGCCAGCGCTTCGACGTCCTCGGGCCGCTCGCGCAGCGGCGGCACGGCGATGCGGACGACGTCGAGCCGGTAGAACAGGTCGGCGCGGAAGCGGCCGTCGTCGACCTCCTTCTGCAGGTTGCGGTTGGTCGCCGCGACGATGCGCACGTCGATCGGCTGCGCCTCGCTGGCGCCGACCGGCCGCACCGAGCGCTCCTGGATCGCGCGCAGCAGCTTGCCCTGGAACGCCGGCGGCAGCTCGCCGAGCTCGTCGAGGAACAGCGTGCCGCCGTCGGCGACCTGGAACAGGCCGAGCTTGTCGGCGACCGCGCCGGTGAACGCGCCCTTCTTGTGGCCGAACAGCTCGCCCTCGAACAGCTCCGCCGGGATCGCCGCGCAGTCGACCGGGACGAACGGCTTGCCGGCGCGGGCGCTGGCGTCGTGCAGCCGGTGCGCCAGCAGCTCCTTGCCGGTGCCGCTCTCGCCGAGCAGCAGCACCGACGCGTCGGTGCGGGCCGCGCGCTCCAGCATGCCGAGCGCCGCCGCGAACACCGGCGAAGCGTGCACCAGCTGGCGGCCGGCGACGCCCGAGCGCAGCCGTTCGCGCAGGCCTTCGTTGCGGTCCTTCACCTGCCGGTGGGCCGCCGCCTTGGTCACGCGCTCGACGAGCTCCTTCTCGCCGAACGGCTTGGCGAGGTAGTCGAAGGCGCCCTGCTTGATCGCCGCGACGGCGGCCTGCAGGTCGGGATGGCCGGTGATCAGCAGCACCTCGACGTCCGGATCGCCGTGCTTGATCGCCGCGAGCAGCTCGGTGCCGGTCATCTTCGGCATGCGCACGTCGCTGACCACCACCGCGAACGGCCGCTTCTGCATCGCCGCCAGCGCGTCGGCCGCCGACGTCGCGCACTCGGCGGCGAAGCCGGCGCGCTCGAGGAAGTACGCCGTCGACTCGGCGAGGTCGCGCTCGTCGTCGACGACCAGCACGGCGGGTCGGCTCACGCGTCCGCCTTGCGCTGGCAATCGCGACAGCGGCCGTAGAGGCGCAGGCTGTGGCGCTCGATGACGAAGCCGTGCCGGCGCGCCGCGGCTTCCTGCCGGCGCTCGAGCTCGTCGTCGCGGAACTCGACGATCGCGCCGCATTGCACGCAGACCATGTGGTCGTGGTGCTCGTGGCCGAGCACGTGCTCGAAGCGGCGCTTGCCGTCGCCGGCGTCGAGCCCTTCGACGAAGCCCGCCTCCTCCAGCACCGCGAGCGTCCGGTAGACGGTCGCGCGCGAGACGCGCGGGTCGTCGCGGCGGCAGAGCGCCAGCAACTCGTCGGCGGTGTAGTGCTCGTGCGTCGCCAGCGCCGTGCGCACGATGCGCGAGCGCTGGCTGGTCCAGCGCAGGCCGCGCTGCCGCAGCGCCTGCTGCACCTGGCCGTGTTCGTCGTCGAGCTTCACCGGCCGGACACGATACCGCGTCCCGGCCGCCGGCTCACGCCCGCGCGCCGATGTCGCTGCGGTAGTGCATGCCGGCGAACTCGACCTGCTTGAGCGCGGCGTAGACCTTCGCCCGCGCCGCCGCCGCGTCGTCGCCGAGCGCCGTGACCGCCAGCACGCGCCCGCCCGCCGTCATCAGGTCGCCGCCGAGCCGCTGCGACGTGCCGGCGTGGAAGACCTGCAGATCCGGGCCCGTGACGATGCGGTCGACGCCGAAGATCGGCACGCCCTTCTTGTAGTCGCCGGGGTAGCCGCCGCTGCAGGCGACCACGCACACCGCGACGCGCTTGTCCCACTCGGGCGCCTGCTGCGTCTCCAGCTTGCCCTCGGCGGTCGCGAGCAGCAGCGGCAGCAGGTCGCTCTTGAGCCGCATCAGCAGCGGCTGCGTCTCGGGGTCGCCGGCGCGGCAGTTGTACTCCAGCACGCGCGGGCCCTGCGGCGTCATCATCAGGCCGCAGTACAGGAAGCCCTGGTAGCGACGGTTCTCGCGGTTCATCGCGTGCACCGTCGGGAACACGATCTGGCTCTCCACCTGTGCGGCGAGGCGCGGCAGGATCGGCACCGGCGTGATCACGCCCATGCCGCCGGTGTTCGGGCCCTTGTCGCCGTCGCCGACCGCCTTGTGGTCGCGCGCCGGCTCGAGCGGCAGGATCGTGCGGCCGTCGGTCAGCGTGATCAACGACACCTCGTGGCCCTCGAGGAACTCCTCGAACACCACGCGCCCGCCGGCCTCGCCGAAGCGCCGCTTCTCCAGGCACTCGGCGACCGCCGCCTTGGCCTCCTCGTTGTTCTTGCAGACGGTGACGCCCTTGCCGGCCGCGAGGCCCGCGGCCTTCACCACGATCGGGCCGTCCGGCCGGTTGTCGAGGAACGACCGCGCCAGGGCCAGCTCCTCGTAGATCCAGAAGTTCGGCCCCGGGATGCGATGGCGCCGGCACAGCTCGCGGGCGAACGCCTTGTCGCCCTCGATCTCGGCGGCCGCCTTGTTGGGGCCGAACACGAGCTTCTTGTGCTTCTGGAACTCGTCGACGATGCCGGCGCACAGCGGCGCCTCGGGGCCGACGACCGTCAGGTCGATCTTGTTGTCGATCGCGAAGCGCAGCAGGCCGGGGATGTCCTCGGCGCCGACGGCCACGTTCTCGGCGATCGCGGCCGTGCCGGGGTTGCCCGGCGCGCAGAACAGGCGCTTGAGCAGCGGCGACTGGCGGAGCTTCCAGCAGAGGGCGTGTTCACGGCCGCCTTGGCCGACGACGAGTACGTTCATGGTGAGAGCGTGCGATCGAAGGCGAAGAAGGTAGGCAGCGACGGGCCGCGATGCGAGCACTCCGTCGTCGCCGGAGCCGCCGCCGCGCGCTACAACGTCGCGCCGCGATGACCCGCCGCCGCCAGAGCCCCGCACAGACCGCCCTGTCGATCGCGCCCGTGCTCGTCGCGCTGCTGTGGATCGCCGGCATCGCGCGCTTCCGCAACTACGAGCTCACGACCAACCAGTGGGCCGTCCTGCTGGCCACCGCCTTCGCGCTGCATCTGCTGCAGAAGCGCGCGCTGCGGCCCAAGCCCTTGCCGCCGCTGCCGCCGGGCGTGAACCCGGCGATCCTGGCGCTGCTCGCCGGGCTGATCGTCGGCGCGCTGGCCACCGTGCTCGGCGGCGCGTTCGAAGCGATGCTGCCGCCCGGCGCGCCGGAGGAATCGCCGTGGGGCCTGCGCGCCTTCTGGCACGGCGCCTGCGCCTTCGGTGGCAGCTACTGCGCCTTCCTCGGCCGGCTGTGGGACGCGATCGGCAGGGCGCCGAGCACGCCGGGCCACGGGCCGGGCTGACGGCCACGCGCGGCGCGCGCGCGCGACCGCGGCGTCACTCGGTCAGCAGCTTCATGCCGCCCTGGGCGACGCCCATCTGCCCCACCGCGCCGGTGCGCTGCGCGAGCGCCTCGGCGTCGACGCGGCCGGCGAGCAGCTCGCGCCACGCCTTCACCGCGCGCTCGACCTCGGCCGCGCTCTCGCGCACGAACTCGCAGCGGAAGCGCCGGACGCCGGCCTGCAGCAGCCGCGCCGTCCACTGCGCGCTCTGCTGCGGCGCGTGGTGGAACACGGTGTTGCGGCAGCCGACGTCGACGATCACCGGGTGCTCGCGGCCCTGATGGTCCTTGAGCGCGACCTGATGGCGTTCGCACGGCCGTCCACACGAATGGAAGTCGCGGCCGTTGCTGAGCAGGTGGCTGTAGACGCAGTGCTCGGTGTGGAACGTCGGGATGCGGTGGTGCGCGACCACCGCGATGCGCGCGCCCGGCGTGCGCTGCAGCAGCGCGAACAGCTGCGCCTCGTCGAGGTCGAACGACGCCGTCACCGTGTCGAGGCCGAGGCCGAGCAGGTGGCGCGCCGTCAGCGAGTTGGTGGCGTTGAGCGAGAAGTCGCCGTGGAGCGCGAAGCGGTCGCCGGCGGCGCGCCAGTCGCGGCAGCGCATCAGCGCGCCGAAGTGCCGCACCAGGATGCCGTCGGGCTGCAGCTTGCGCAGGCGCTCGACCAGCGCCTCTTCGCCGGGCTTGCCGATGCGCGTCGTCGCGACGGTGACGCGCAGGCCGGCTGCGCGCGCGCGCTCGAACGCCTTGCCGAGCCCGACGAACTCCATCCAGTCGAGCTCGACCTCGCCGCAGCCGAGCGCGATGGCGGCGTCGAGCTGCGGCTCGGAGCGCACCAGCGGCACCACCGTCGGCGGCGCGTCGGCGACCGGCGGCAGCGGCGGCAGCGCGGCTTCGGCCTTGGGCATCGCCGGCGCGCGCTCCACCGTGCGCTGCGGGCCGCGCTCGACCTGCGGCAGCAGCTCGGCGAGCAGCGCGCGGCGCAGTTCCTTGAGCTCGCTCGCCGGCACATGCAGCCCGTCGGCGAGGCCCGCGACGTCGAGCGCGCCGAGCCGGAACGGCGTGCCGCCGAACGCGCCGAGCTTGTC
>JBEITC010000045.1:0-14462 GCA_040375075.1 Planctomycetota bacterium
CGCAGAGCGCCCGCACGGCGCCGCGCGGCGGCTCGCGGCGCAGCAGCGCCGCGCCGAACTCGCGCGTCGCCGTGCCGCCGAGCAGGCCGATCGGCAGGTGCAGCAGGACGGGGTGGGCGCGTCCGAAGACGGCGAGCCACGGCGACGGATCGTAGGCCAGCACGGGCTCAGGCTAGCAGTTCGGGCACCACGCGTCCGTAGACGTCGGTGAGGCGGTAGTCGCGGCCTTGGTGCTTGAACGTCAAGCGCTCGTGCTGGAAGCCGAGCAGGTGCAGCAGGGTCGCGTGCAGGTCGTGCACCGACACCGGGTCGCGCACGATGTTGTAGCCGAAGTCGCACGTCTCGCCGTGCACCGTGCCCGGGCGGATGCCGCCGCCGGCCATCCACATCGAGAAGCAGCGCGGGTGGTGGTCGCGGCCGTAGTTGTCGCGGCTCAGGCCGCCCTGGCTGTAGACCGTGCGGCCGAACTCGCCGCCCCACACGACGATCGTGTCGTCGAGCAGGCCGCGGCGCCGCAGGTCGGCGACCAGCGCCGCCATCGGCCGGTCGACGGCCTTGCACTGCTGGCGCATCTCGTTCGGCAGGTTGCCGTGCTGGTCCCAGCCGCGCATGTACAGCTGCACGAAGCGGACGCCGCGCTCGACGAGGCGGCGCGCCAGGAGGCAGCTGCTGGCGAACGTCTGCGGGTTCTTCGCTTCCTCGCCGTACAGCGCCCACGTCGACTCCGGCTCGGTCGACAGGTCGACGAGCTCCGGCACCGACGTCTGCATGCGGAAGGCCATCTCCTGCTGCGCGATGCGCGCCTCGATCTCGGGGTCGAGCGTCGCCTCCTGCTCGCGGCGCGAGAGCCGCGTGACGAGGTCGAGCATCTGGCGGCGGTCGGCGCGCGTCACGCCGGGCGGGTCCTTGAGGAACAGCACCGGGTCGCCGCTGCTGCGCAGCTTGCAGCCCTGGTGCTCGCTCGGCAGGAAGCCGTTGCCCCAGAAGCGCGCGGCCAGCGCCTGCATGTTGCCGAAGCCCTGGGTGATGAGCACGACGAACGTCGGCAGGTCGCGGTTGCCGCTGCCGAGGCCGTAGCTGGCCCAGGCGCCGAAGCTCGGTCGGCCCGGTTGCTGGTTGCCGGTCTGCGCGAACGTGATCGCCGGCTCGTGGTTGATCGCCTCGGTGTGCATCGAGCGCACGATGCACAGTTCGTTGGCGACCGCGCCGAGGTGCGGCAGCGCCTCGCTCATCCAGGCGCCGTCGCCGCCGTTGTCGTGGCGGAGGAAGCGGAACGCCGACGGCGCCACCGGGAAGCGCCCCTGACCGGACGTCATGCCGGTGAGGCGCTGGCCCTTGCGCACCGAGTCGGGCAGGTCCTTGTCGTACTGCTCGTGCAGGTTCGGCTTGTGGTCGAACAGGTCGAGGTGGCTCGGCCCGCCTTCCATGTGCAGGTAGATGACGCGTTTGGCGCGCGGCTGGAAGTGCGGCCCGACCGCCGCAAGGGTCGCGTCGGACGCACCCGGCGTCGCCGCGCTTTCGCGCTGCACGGCGGTGCAGGCGGTGGCGGCGAGCGCGGCCGAGAGGCCGCCTGCCGACTGCGCGAAGAAGCGACGGCGGGTCAGCGCCACGAGAGGGTCAGCGTGGGCGTCCATGCTCAATCGATGCAGAGGGTGGCGTCGAGGTTCAGGAAGGCGCTGGCGACCACGGTCAGCGCGGCGAGGTCTGCCGCCGTCAAGCCCGGCGGCCGCGGCGACTGCCCGACGGCGAGCAGTTGCTCGGCGTCCTGCGGCGCCTGCAGGTAGCGCTGGCGCAGCGTCGCCAGCGTCGACTTCGCGGCTGCCAGCGTCGCGGCGTCGGGCTGGTGGCCGGTGCAGCGCTCGTGCATCGCCGCGAGGCGCGCATCGTCGTCGGCTGGCGCGGTCAGCGCGGTGCTCTGCGCGAGGCCGCGCGCGGCTTCGACGAACTGCTCGTCGTTCCACAGCACCAGCGCCTGCAGCGGCGTGTTGGTCACGCTCCGTCGGATGGTGCAGAACTCGCGCGTCGGCGCGTCGAGGGTCAGCAGGCTCGGCGGCGGACACGCGCGCTTCCAGTACGTGTAGAGGCTGCGCCGCCACAGGTCGTCGCCGGAGCCGCGCTGGTAGAAGCGCGTGTTGCTCTGCGTCATCGCGACCTCCTGCCACAGGCCGTCGGGCTGGTACGGCTTCACGCTCGGACCGCCGACGCGCTCGACCAGCAGGCTGCCGACGTACAGCGCCTGGTCGCGCAGGGCCTCGGCGGCGAGCCGCCGGCGCGGGAACCACGACAGCAGGCGGTTGTCCTTGTCGATCGCCGCGGCGTCCGGCTGCACGCGCGCCGATTGGCGGAACGCCGCGGAGGTGACGAGCAGCCGGAGCAGCTTGCGGACGCTGTGGCCGTTGCCGCGCAGTTCGAGCGCCAGCCAGTCCAGCAGTTCGGGGTGGCTCGGCCACTCGCCCTGCAGGCCGAAGTCCTCGCTCGTGCGCACGATGCCGGTCCCGAAGACGAACTCGAACAGGCGGTTGGCCTGCACGCGCAGCAACAGCGGGTTGCCGTCGCCGACCATCCAACGGGCGAGGCCGAGGCGGTTGCGCGGCGCGTCCGCGGGCAGCTTGCCGAACACCGCCGGCAGCTCGCGCTCGATCGGCCGGTCCTTGTCGGCCTTGTCGTACTCGCCGCGCATCAACACGAAGGTCGGACGCGGCGCGGCCATCTCCTGCATCACCATCGCGCGCGGCACGGCGCGCTCGACGGCGTCGCGCTCCGTGCGCAGCTTGGCGATCTCCTCGCGCCGCTGCTTGCGCGTCGGGCTGCGCTCTTCGCGCCACGCGTCGGCGGCGCGCTGCACCGTCGCCGCGGTGTCGCCCGTGCCAGGCAGCGCCAGCGCCGTCATGGCACCGGCGAGTTCGCCGTCGGCGGGCGCGTAGCGCAGCGCGTAGCCGCCAGCGCCGCCGGTGTTGACCACCTTGAGCACCACCGCGGACTCGCCGGCCGGCAGGTCGAAGGTCGCCTCTTCCTGGTCGGCCTGCGCGCCGCGATCGACGCGCCGCTCGGCGACCATCGCGCCGTTGACGAACAGCTGGAAGCCGTCGTCGCTGCCGAACTTCAGCGTCGCCTTGCGCGCGCTCGGCGCCAGCACGCGCTGCGCGACGTAGGTGGCGTTGCGGCCGCCGGGCAGCGAGGAGTCGACCTCGCCCGGCTTGCGGTTGACGCGGCGCCAGCCGACCTCGCCCCAGGTCTGCTTCGGATCGATGCGCGTCAGCTGCTCGGGGCCGTGGTGGGTGGCGTACTGGTCGGCGTCGTCGCGGCCGAAGGGGCCGGCGAGGTAGACGCCGTGCGCCGCCACCGGCAGCGCCGCCAGCTGCGCGTCGGTCGGCGAGGCGGTGCGCAGGCGCACCTTGGCGAACACGTGCTTGGCGTGCGGCGAGTCGTACTTCAGCGTCGCGCGGACGGTCGCGCCGGCGGGCAGCGGCTCGTCGAGCAGCAACAGCAGGTGGGCCGTCTGCGGCCCGTGGCGGTGGGCTTCGACCGCCCAGCTGCGGTCGTCGTCGTCGAGCACGTTGAGCGCGGCGAAGTCGCCGTCCTGCTGCTCGACGTTGGCGAAGGCGTAGGCGGCGCGCAGCGGCCGCCAGCCGGCGTCGCCTGCCGTCGTCGCGACCTCGAGGCCGAGGTGCTGCAGCACGGCGTTGCCGTTGGGCGCGCGACCGACCTTGCCAGCCGGGTGGGCGGGGTCGGCCAGCGCTTCGACCGACAGCCAACGGTCCCCGGCGCCCTCGACCGCAAAGGTCACCACGTGCGTGTCGGCCGGCGGGTTCTTGCCGCTCGCGGCGAAGGTCGCGTCGTCGCCGATGTCCAGCGTCGCGCCTTGCAGCGACTCGGCGGTGAGCAGCTTCGGCGCGCGCCACAGCGTTGCGACGCGGGCGGCGACTTCGCGCCGGAAGGCCTCGAACTCGGCCTGTTCTGCCGGCGTCACCGCCTGCAGTTGCGCGGACATCTCGGCGACCTGCGCGTCGAGCTCGCCGCGTCGGCGCATCTGCGCCTCGGTCGGCACCGGCAGGAACGGCTCGAGGGCGCGGTTGGGGTCGCCGATCTGCGAGTAGAGGCCCGGCTCTTCGTTGCTGTTGAAGAACGAGAACAGCCGGAAGTAGTCCTCCTGGCGGATCGGGTCGTACTTGTGGTCGTGGCAGCGGGCGCAGCCGACGGTGAGGCCGAGGAAGACGCTGCCGACCGTCGCCGTGCGCTCGGCGGCGTACTCGACGAGGTACTCCTCGTTGATCGCGCCGCCTTCGTCGGTCGTGACGTGGTTGCGCAGGAAGCCGGTGGCGATGCGCTGGTCGGTCGTGGCAGAAGGCAGCAGGTCGCCAGCGAGCTGTTCGAGCACGAACGTGTCGAACGGCTTGTCGTCGCGCAGCGCTGCGATCAGCCAGTCGCGCCAGGCCCAGGCCTGCCGGCCGGCGTCCATGTGGATGCCGCAGGTGTCGGCGTAGCGCGCGGAGTCGAGCCAGATGGTGGCGAGGTGCTCGGCGTGGCGAGTGCGGTACGGCTCGTCGCCGAGCAGCCGGTCGACGAGCCGCTCGTAGGCATCGGTCCGGTCGTCGCTGAGGAACGCGCGCAGTTCGGCGGCCGTCGGCGGCAAGCCGGTCAGCGTCAGGAAGGCGCGCCGGCAGAGCGTCGCGCGATCCGCTTCCGGCGCCGGACGGACGCCGCGCTGGCGGCGAGCTTCGGCGAGGAAGCGGTCGACCGGGTGCGCTTCGGCGCCGCCGGGCACGGCGACCGGCTGCGGCGCCGTGAAGGCCCAGTGGCCTTCGTAGGTCGCACCGGCGTCGATCCAGCGGCGCAGGACGTCGCGCTGTTCGGTGGTGAGCGGCGGCTTGCCGCTGTCCGGCGGCGGCATCACCTCGTCGACGTCGTGCGCGACGATCCGCCGCCACAGTTCGCTCGCCTCGGCGTCGCCGGGCACGATCGCCGCGCCGCCATCGCGCGCGCGCACGGCATCGGCGCGGTCGTCGAGGCGCAGCTCTGCCTGCCGCGAGGCGGCGTCGGGACCGTGGCACTTGAAGCAGCGGTCCGAGAGGATCGGCCTGACATCGCGTCCGTAGCGGACTTCGCTTGCCGACTGGCCGAGGGCCGAGGCGGCGACGAAGAACGCGGGGACGAGACCGGCGGCGAGGCGCATCGGCGACGGCATGGTCGCCCCATCTTTCCAGGACGCGCGCTGCTGTCAGCCTCGACGGCCCGGCAGTTTTGTCGCAATCCTGCACCGGTGCTGCTGCGGCGTGCAGCGCCGCACGCCTCAGAAGCTGTTGCCGAAGGCGAGCGTGAAGTTCGTGCCCTCGTCGCTGAAGCCCCAGTCGATGCGGAACACGGCCTCGCGCGAGAACGCGACGCGGAAGCCGAGGCCGTAGCTGTCGAGGTAGCGGCCGTCGGCGAGGTCGGCGATGCCGCTGGCGACGGTGCCGCAGTCGTAGAACACGCCGAGACCTACGCGCTCGATGCGCAGCGATTCGGTGAACACCACGCCGCGCGAGAGCAGGCTGACGCGGTATTCGACCGAGAAGTGCGCGAGCGCGTCGTCGGTGAAGCGGTTCTGGATGTAGCCGCGCAGCGTGTTGGTGCCGCCGAGCGTCGGCAGGCTGTAGAAGGGCAGTTCGCCGACGGTGTCCTGCACGAACGCGCCGAAGGCCAGCACGTCGGTCGGCGGATTCTCCTCGCGGCCGACGGCGCCGCGATGCAGCAGCGGCGGCAGCGCGAACACGTGCTGGCCGTCGACGCCGACGATCGCGCCGGTCTCGCCGCCTTCGCCGTAGCAGACGTTGGCCATGCTGCCGATGCGGATGCCTTCGTACGGCTGGTGCATGCTGTCGCGCGTGTCCCAGCCGAAGGTGTTGAGCGACCACAGCTGCGTCACGCCGTCGGCGGCGGCGACGTCGTCGGCGAAGGCGCCGACCTCCTCCGTGCTGGGCACGTCGATCACGCGACCGCGCGAGAGGCCGTGGTGCTCGGCCTGCAGGTCGGTGCGCACCACCCAGTCACTGCCGGGATCGGGCAACGAGACGCGCAGGCCGACGCCGGCGGTCGTGAGCTCTTCGGTGTAGCTGGTCTCGTCGTCGGCGCGCGTGCGGCTGCCGAAGCCGAAGAACCGCCGCGTCAGCGTCTTCTCGTAGCCGGCGCGCGCGTAGACACGGCTGCGTTCTTCGCGGTAGACGCCGCCCTGCGGCAGCTCGCGGTGCTGGAGCCAGCGCTGCCAGTTGATCTTGTAGGCCTGCTGGCCCTCCTCGGAGTGCGTCAGGACGATGTTGGCGAACTCGCGGTACCGCTGGTCGCGGAAGTCGACGTCGGTGAGCGCGACGCCGCCGCCGAAGCCGATGTCTGCCTCGCGGAAGAGGATCGGGCTGATGAACGAGCTGACCAGGAAACGCTCGAACACCGAGCCCGGCTTCATGCGCGCTTCCGGCGTGTAGCGCCAGCGGTCCGGGTGGGTGATGTCCGGCGGCACCTCGGGCTTGGGGATGCGGCCGTCCTGGTCCATGCCGCGCAGCGGGTCGTACGGCGTGCGCGGCGGGGGCTCACCGCCGGATTGCGACTGGGCGGCTGCCGCGGCGGCGAGCAGCAAGGCGGCGACGGTCGGACGGCAGTTCACGGGGCGGGCATCGTGCGGCGTGGGCGGCGGGACGCAATCGGGTGGTGGCGGAACCGCCGCGGCTTCGGTGCAATCCCGACATGCGATCGTCGCTCGTCGCTTCGTTCTTCAGCATGCTCTGCGCCGCCGGCCTCGTCGCGCAGTCGGCAGGGTCGAGCGTCGCAGAGCGCTCGTACGACGGCCTGCTCCGACAACTCGTGTCCGCGGACTGGCTGTGGGATCCGGCGACGCTGGACGCGCGCTGCGTGCAGTGGAGCAGCTTCGACCCGTCGTCGCGCCGCGGGCCCGGCGATCCCGTTGCGTGGTACGCCAACGACGATCGCGGCAAGCACGTGCGCGTCGTCACCGGCGCCTCCGGCCCGGAGCACGTGATGGTCGACGCCAAGGGGCCGGGTTGCGTCGCGCGCATCTGGTCGGCGAATCCGAGCGGCACGCTGCACTTCGACGTCGACGGCACGCGCGTCTGGAGCGTCGACTTCGGCGCCCTGTGCCGCGGCGAGGTCGCGGGCGTGCCAGCTCCGCTCGCCGGCATGCGCGCGCGCGGCGGCAACTGCGCGCTGCCGATCCCATTCCAGCGCTCGCTTTTGGTCTCGTGCACGGCGGGCGACTGCTACTACGCGTTCGACGTCGTGCAGTGGCCGACGGGAACGGTCGTGCCGTCGTTCTCGCCAGCGCTGCTGGCCGAGCACGGCGAACGCGTGCGCACGACGGCGGCTGCGCTCGCCGCGGGGCCGCTGCCGGTCGCGCGCTTTCCCGACGAGGCGCCGGTCGCGGCGGTCGACGTGCCGCCGGCGACGATCGTGCGCGCGCTCGACGTGCGCCTGCGGCCTAAGCCGCAGGCTGCGGTCACCGCGCGGTTGGAGCCGACGACGGTGCGCGCGGCGGTGCGGGACGTGGCGCCGCTGCTGCGCCTCGTCGTGCGCTGCGGCGACGAGACCACCGTCGACGTGCCGCTGCCGGCGCTGTTCGCCGCCGGCCCGTTCTGGACGAGATGGGAGGGCTACTACCTCGCCGTGCACGACGACGGCGCCACGCTGCGCTGGCCGATGCCGATGCCGGACGGCGGCCGCATCGAGGTCGTCGGCGAAGAGGACGTCCTCGCTGCGACCGACGTGTGGGTGACGACGCAGCAGGAACCACTGCCGCAGTCGGCGACGGCGCCGCTGCGCTTTTGCGCCAGCTACCACCTCGAGAAGGCCGTGCCGACGCGGCCGTTCACCGACCACCGCGTGTTGGACGCAAAGGGCGCCGGCCGCTTCGTCGGCTGCTCGCTGCTCGTGCGCAACCCGACGCGCATCTGGTGGGGCGAAGGCGACGAGAAGTTCACCGTCGACGGGGAGGCGTTCCCGTCGTGGTTCGGCACCGGCACCGAGGACTACTTCGGCTACGCGTGGTGCGACCCGACGCCGTTCACGGCGCCGCATCATGCGCAGGTGCTGTGCCAGGGGCCGGCGAACTTCGGCTTCACGGTGCTCCACCGCACGCACCAACTCGACAGCGTGCCTTTCGGCAAGAGCTTCCGCTTCGACCTGGAGCGTTGGCATTGGGTCGAGACGGCGACGATCGACTATGAGACGGTGGCGCTCTGGTACGGCGCGCCGGGCGCATCGTCGGGGCTGCCGGCCGTGCCGTCGGCGGACGAGCGGCTGCTGACGCAGCTCGCGGGGCCGAAGGTGTTCGTCGCCGAGGGCGCGTTCGAAGGCGAGGCGCTGCGCGTCGTCGCCTGCAGCGGTGGCACGCACGAGGTGCAGGACCTGTCGTTCGCCGAGAACACGTTCTCGCGCGATGGCCAGCGCTGGTGGCGCGACGGCGCCGTCGGCGATCGGCTGGTCCTCGCCGTGCCGGTGGCGCAGGCTGGCCGGTACCGGCTGGCGCTCGCGCTGACCAAGGCCGACGACTTCGGCGTCGTGCGCATCGAGCTTGGCGGCAAGGTGGTCGCCGAGTCCGTCGACGGGTACGCGCCGCGGGTCAGCACGTCGGGGCCGCTCGAACTCGGCGAAGTCGAACTGCCGGCGGGGGAGGCGGAACTCGTGTTCACGCTGCAGGGCAGCAACGCCAAGGCCAGACCGCGCCGCATGGTCGGCCTCGACTACGTGCGCCTGGAGCGGTTGCCATGAGCGCGCGCGGTCGACGCGGCGGTTCGTTCGAGTGCCCGCACTGCGGCGCCATGGTGCCCGCACGGGCCAAGGCCTGCCGCGAGTGCGGCAGCGACGCCGGCACCGGTTGGCAGGACAGCGACGAGATCGACTACCAGAGCCTCGACATCCCCGACGGCTACGGTCCGGACGACGACGGCGGCGGGTCGCCGGCCCGCAACGGCCGGCGGGCGTGGTGGTTTGCGCCGGTCGCCGTGCTCACCGCTGCGGCGTTGTTGGCGCTGGCGATGTGCGCGCGGGGTTGAGGGTCGGCTTGGCCGCGCGGGCCGACGGACCTGCCACCGCGCCGGGCGAGGCGGCAAGGTGGGTCGCTCGGTTCACTTGTGGAGCACGAGCCGGGCGACGGTCGCGCAGTGGATGCGGACGACGGCCGGCGGATTTCCCGTCGTGTTCGGGTCCGGTCGCAGCGTGACCCAGCCTTCGCCGTTCTTCGGCACGTCCGCGACCAGCGTTCCCGCGATCCAGTCGGGGCCCGCGAGCATGCTCACCCGCACGCCGGCGACGAACGGCCAGTCAGTCGCCGCCGCCGGTGCCGCCGCCGGTGTCGCCTGCGCCTCGCCGCGCCGGGCGACGGGCAGCGCGTGCGCGATCGGTCCCTGCGCGAACGTCGCCTTGTCGTCGTCGCCGGTCGTCCGCAGCGTCACCGTGACCGGGAAGTGGTCGCTGTAGATCTTGCGCCACGCGTCCTTGTCCATGCCGTCGAAGTCGCCGTCGACCGAGAGCGAGTCGCGCTGCGCCTCGGAGCAGGCGTTCGCGACGACGACCTGATCGATCGGCTCCGCGAAGTGCATGATCGTCGGCGTCGGCTTCCGGTGTTCGAGCCAGCGGCGCCAGCCGCTCGCTTCGAGCGCCTGCTCGGGCTGCGTGCCGTAGGTGCAGTTGAAGTCGCCGAGCAGCACGATGTCCTGGTCCTCCGCTGCCGACTTCGCCAACCCATCGAGCCACTGCGCCAGCAGCGTCGACTCGCCGCGGCGCTTCTGCTCGTCCTCGGGCTTGCGGCCGGCCTTGAAGTGGACGGTGACGAGGCGGAAGTCGGCGTGGGTGCCGGTGTGCCGGAAGACGCCGGTCACCGGCACGCGGTGGAAGATCGGCTTGCCCTCGAACTCGCGCGGCAGTTGCAGCAGTTCCTCGCAGTGCAGCAGCTCGACCTCGGCGGTGTCCCACATGAAGCCGATGCGCTGCGCGGTCTTCTTGTCGTCCCACTCGCCGGACGTGCCGAGCAGGCAGTCCCAGCCGGGGCCAGCGCCGGCAGCGACCTTGCGCAGCGTCGCCTCGTCGTTGACCTCCTGCACGGCGAGCGCGACGACGCCGAGTTCGCGCACCTTGCGGCCGAGCAGCGCGAGGTCGCGGTCGTCGCGGTTTGGCAGGTTGTTGCGGAAGTTGCCGTCGGCGCCGAGGAACTCGAGGTTCCAGGTGCCGACCTTGAAGTCGACCGGCTGCTGGGCCGATGGCTGGGCGGTGGCGAGCGCGCCGAGCGCGAGCGCCAGGAACAGGCGGAGCGGGAGCGAGCGGATCATGCGTTGCCTTCGGCCCGCGCGCGGATGCCGCGCATCAGGTCTTGCAGGAAGTGGATGTTGTGGATCGAGAGCAGGATGCCAGCGAGCATCTCGTCGGCGACGGCGAGATGGCGCAGGTAGGCGCGCGAGTAGTTGCGGCAGCAGTAGCAGCCGCAGGTCTCGACCAGCGGCGCTGGGTCGTCGGCGTACTGGGCGTTGCGCAGCTTGAGCGAGCTGCCGTCCGGCCCGAACGCGGTGTGGTTGCGGCCGTGGCGCGTCGGCACGACGCAGTCGAACATGTCGACGCCCTGCGCCGTCGCGGCCAGCAGGTCCTCGGGCATGCCGACGCCCATCATGTAGCGGATCTTGCCGGCAGGCAGGCAGTCGACGGCGGCGTCGAGCGCGACCGCCATCTGTGCCTTGGTCTCGCCGACGCTGAGGCCGCCGATGGCGTATCCGTCGAAGTCCATCGCGGCCATCGCCTGCGCGCTGGCCATGCGCAACTCGGGGTCGATGCCGCCTTGGCAGATGCCGAACACGGCCTGGCCGCGGGCGCTGCCGCCCCAGCGGTCGTGCACGTCGCGGGCCATGCGGGCCCAGCGCAGCGTGCGTTCGTGCGCGTCGCGCTGCACGTCGAGGCTGGCGTCGCCGGGCGGGCAGTGGTCGAGCACCATCGCGATGTCAGGGCCGAGCTGCTTCTGGAAGGTCAGCACCGACTCCGGCGTGCAGCGGTGGCTGCTGCCGTCGATCACCGATTGGAAGGTCACGCCGCCGTCGTCGACCTTGACCTTGCCGCCGAGCGAGAACACCTGGTAGCCGCCGCTGTCGGTCAGGATCGGCCCGTTCCAGTTCATGAACTTGTGCAGGCCGCCGAGCCGCTCGATGCGCTCGGCGCCGGGCCGCACGTGCAGGTGGTAGCTGTTGGCGAGGATCAGCTCGGCGCCGGTCGCCTTCACCTGCTCGGGCGTCAGGCCCTTGAGCGTCGCGTAGGTGCCGACGGGCGCGAAGCACGGCGTCTCGAACGTGCCGTGCGGGGTGTGGTAGCGACCGCGGCGCAGCTTGCCGTTCTGGCCGAGGAGTTCGAAGCGGAAGGCGGTCACGGGAGCAGGGGGATCGGGCCAGCGGTCAGGCGTAGGGCAGCTCGCCGGGCTTCTGCGCCGGCGGCGGCAAGCCCAAGTGCTCGTAGGCGCGTGGCGTGGCGACGCGGCCGCGCGGCGTGCGGGCCAGCAGGCCGCAGCGGATCAGGTGCGGCTCGAGCACGTCCTCGAGCGTGTCCTCGGCTTCGTCGATCATCGCCGCCAAGGTCTTGAGGCCGATGGCGTCGCCGCGCTGGATCAGCGCGCGCAGCAGCTTGCGGTCGACCTCTTCGAGGCCGAGGTGGTCGATGCGCAACCGCTGCACGCCCTCGGTCGCCGCGGTGGCGTCGATCGCCGGCTTCTGCTGCACCTGCGCGAGGTCGCGCACGCGCCGCAGGATGCGCAGGCTCATGCGCGGCGTGCCGCGGCTGCGCTCCGCGCACAACTGCGCCGCCGCCGGTTCGAGCGTCACGCCAAGGCGCGCGGCAGCGCGCAGCAGGATCTGCTCGATGTCCTTGTGCGGATACGGCTCGAGCCGCTCGAGGATGCCAAAGCGCGAGCGGAACGCCGCCGACAGCAGGCCTTCGCGCGTCGTAGCGCCCACCAGGGTGAACGGCTGCACGCCCAGGCGCACGCTGCGGCCGCTCGGACCCGGGTCGAGGACGACGTCGATCGCGTGGTCCTCCATCGCCGAGTAGAGGTACTCCTCGAGCGTCTTGGGCAGCCGGTGGATCTCGTCGATGAACAGCACCTGGTTGCGCTTGAGCCGCGTCAGCGTGCCAGCGAGGTCCTTCGGCGCGCCGAGCGCTGGGTCCGACGTCAGCACGATGTCGCTGCCCATGCCCTGGGCGATCAGGTGGGCGAGCGTGGTCTTGCCGAGGCCGGGCGGGCCGCACAGCAATACGTGGTCGAGCGGCTCGGAACGCTCGCGGGCCGCGGCGATGGCGATGCGCAGGTTGTCGCGGATCTGCTCCTGGCCGACGAAGTCGGCGAACGTGCCCGGCCGCAGGCTGCGGTCGAACTCGCGCTCGTTGGGGTCGGGCTGATCGTGGAACACCATCGCGGGCGCGGGATCGTACTTGCGTCCGGAAGCGGATCCACCACGCTGGTGGCGTGACCGACGCCGAACTGCCGATCTACCAGTTGCTGGGCGAGGAGTGCCTCTGCGCCATCGTCGCCGGGTTCTACCGCCGGGTGCCCCAGGACCCGATCCTCGGGCCGATGTATCCGCCGCACGACCTGGCGGGGGCCGAGCAGCGCTTGCGCAGCTTTCTCACCTACCGCTTCGGCGGCCCGCCGGACTACCTGCGCGACCGGGGGCATCCGCGCCTGCGCATGCGCCACATGCAGTTCGTCATCGACCAGGCGGCGCGCGACCGCTGGATGGAGCTGATGCTGGCCGCGGTCGACGAGCAGCCGGCGGCGGCCCCGCACCGCGCCTACCTCGAGAAGTTCCTCGGCGACATTGCGACGTTCTTGATGAACACGGCGTGAGGGCTGGGCGTGGCGCGGCGTGGATCGCGTGGCCATGCTGCGACGATGCGCATCGCTCCGCTCGTCGTGATCGCGGCCGCCATGGCCGCCGCGTGTTCCGCTCCGGACTCGGCCTCGAATCCCGCCGGCGGTCCGGCCTCGCTCGCCGGTCCGGACGTGCAGCCACTCTGGAACGGCGTGGATCTCGCGGGCTGGCACGGCCAGCGCCACGAGAACCCCTACAAGCTCGCGGCGATGGCCGCGGATGCGCGCGCCAAGCTGCGCGCCGACGACGACGCGACGATGCGCGCGCATTGGCGCGTGGAGAACGGCGAGCTGGTCAACGACGGCGAGGGCGCGTACCTGACGACCGACCGCGACTTCGGCGACGCCGAGTTCGAGCTGGAGTACAAGACCGTCGCCTTGGCCGACTCCGGCATCTACCTGCGCGGCAGCCCGCAGGTGCAGATCTGGGACTTCACCGAGGCCGGCGGCAAGTGGAAGCTCGGCGCCGACAAGGGCAGCGGCGGCCTGTGGAACAACGAGAAGAACGAGCGCTTCCCGCCGCAGCTGGCGGACAAGCCGTTCGGCGCGTGGAACCACCTGCGCATCCGGCAGGTCGGCGCCCGCACCTGGGTCTGGCTCAACGGCGTCGCCACCGTCGACGGCGCGGTGATGGAGAACTTCTGGGATCGCAAGAAGCCGCTGCCCCGCACGGGCCCGCTGCAGTTGCAGACCCACGGCGGCGAGATCCGCTTCCGCAACCTGAAGGTGCGCGAGATCGGCGGCGCCGAGGCCAACGGCCTGCTGGCGGCGCGCGCCGCGCAGGACTTCGCGGGGATCTTCGACGGCAAGACGTTGGACGGCTGGGAGGGGGCGACCGGCGAGTACGAGGTCGTCGATGGCGCCATCCGCTGCCGGCAAGGCAAGGGCGGCAACCTGTTCACCAAGGCGTCGTACGGCGACTTCGTCGCGCGCATGCAGTTCCGCCTGCCGCCGGGCGGCAACAACGGCCTCGCCATCCGCTACCCCGGCAGCGGTGATCCGGCCTACGCGGGCCTCGAGGTGCAGGTGCTCGACGATGCCGCGCCCAAGTACGCGACGCTCAAGGAGTGGCAGTACCACGGCTCGGTCTACGGCCTCGTGCCGGCGGTCCGCGGGCACCTGCGGCCGGCGGGGGAGTGGAACTTCGAGGAGGTGACGGTGCGTGGCTCGCGCATCACCGTCGAGCTCAACGGCTCGATCATCGTCGACGCCGACCTCAAGGGCCTGAAGAGCCAGCTCGGCGACAAGCACACGGGCCAGGATCGCACCGAGGGGCGCTTTGGCTTCTGCGGCCACGGCGACCCGGTCGAGTTCCGCGCCGTGCAGATCCGTCGCCTCTGAGGTCGCGCGGGCCGGCGGCGGAGCGGGCAGGCAGACGTCGCCGCGGTCGCCTGCGCGCGCGAACGAGGTGGTGGCCACCGGGCGATCGCCGTCGTCGCGCCCGCGCTCCGCTGCTGGGCCGCATGCGGTCACCGCCGTCGGTGAGCGGGTTGGAAACGACCGCGGCCCGCAGCGCGCGAGGCGCGACCCGCCGCAGTCGCGCAGCCCCGGCGCGCGCCGGCCCGCGGCGGGCCCACCC
>JBEITC010000130.1:0-8831 GCA_040375075.1 Planctomycetota bacterium
AGCGGCGCGTCGCGAGCAGGCGCACGGCGTCGTAGCGCGCCGGCGCGCCGCCGAGCCGCGCCGGCGTCATCACGCCGATCTGGCCGGTCGCCGACGGTCGCGGCGGCGCGTCGGCGTGGTGGCCGCCGGCGTAGAGCGCGTCCCAGACTTCCTGCTCGTTCGCCAGCCAGTCGAACTGACGCGCGAAGCCGTCGAACTCGAAGCCGTCGACGTCGAAGCCGGTCGCCGTCGCCATCGCGCGCAGGCACTTCGGCGTGAAGAACCAGAGGTGGCGGCCGGCGTCCGTGTGGAACCAGCACGAACCGGCGCGCGCGAAGCCGGCGCTGGCGTGGTTGGGCACGTCGCAGACCATCCTGCCGCCCGGCCGCAGCAGGCTGGCCGCGTGCCGCAGCGCGCGCAGCGGCTCGCGGCAGTGCTCGAGCGAGTGCGACATGACCACGACGTCGAAGGCGCCGCGCGGGCAGTCGTCCGGCAGGTTCTCGGCCGTGCCCGGCAGCACACGCACGCCGGTGCGTTGGCCGGTGGCGATCGCCGTCGGGTTGGGATCGACGCCGAGCACGTCGTGGCCGAGTTCGCGCAAGCCGCGCAACAACGTGCCGTCGCCGCAGCCGAGATCGCAGACGCGCGCCGGCGCGCTGCCGGCGACCCGGTGCACGCGCGCCGGATCGAGCGGCACGCTGCGTTCCAGCGCGGTGGCGACGCGGCGCAGCGCGCGGGTCACGAGCGATGGACGCACGGTCGCGGGCGCCGCCGCCACGACCGCGTCGTGGTCGCCCATGTACCGCGCGTACGACGCGGTGTCGTAGAAGCGCGCGAGCTCGGCGTCGGTGGGCTGCGGGTGCAGGCTGCCGAGACCGTCGCGTTGCGACCAATAGATGCCGAACGGCCGGCGGTCCGCCGCGCCGCGCTGCGTCCAGACGTGCGGCAACCGATGGCGCAGGCGCAATGGTTCGCCGCCGGCGAGCAGCGACGGAATCTCGGTGGGCAGGTCCTTCGTCATGCGACGGACGCCAGCAGAACCGAGCCGGCATGGCGCAGCAAGCAGCCATACCGCGTAGGCGGTGATTCAGCCGACGAGCAGCGGGCGGAGCGCGGCGTCGACGGCCTCGGCCATCCGCAGCATGCCGAGGTCGTTCGGGTGCGAACCGTCGGTCGTGCCGTCGTTGTCGTTGTCGTTGCCGAGCAGGCCATCGCCGGCCAGCAGGTGGACGTTGCGGTCGCCCGCGGCGACGAGGTTGGCGTGCGCAGCGCGCAGGGCCTGTCGCCGGGCGGCGTGCTCCTTGCGGCGCGCGTCGTGGAACCACGCGCTGGCGAACGTGCGGTCCTCGACCAGCAGGATCGGCGTCGTCGGCCGCTTGGCGCGCAACTGCGCGACGAGCGGTTCCGTGCGCTCGGCGACCAGCCGCGTGGACATGTTCGGCAGGCAGTCGACGACGAACGCCGCGGCGTCGAGCGCGACGACGAAGCGGCCGACCTCGGCCTCCATGCGGCCGTTGCCCGAGAAGCCGAGGTTGACGATCTCGCGGTCGAGGCGTCGGCCGAGGATCGCCGGCCACGCCATGCCCGGCCGCGATGCCGAAGCGCCCTGCATGATCGAGGTGCCGTAGCAGACGATCGGCGGCTTCTGGTCGCCGCGCCGCGGCAATGGCGTCAGTTGCGCGCCCGGCGCGACGCCGAGCTCGAGCCGTTCGACGCCGTTGTACAGCGGCAGGCAGAGCAGGAACTCGCGCGCGCCGGTCGTCGGCGCCTTGTCGAACAGCGTGTGCGCGACGTCGCGCTGCTGCGGGCGCGTGACCTCGATCCACCGCCATGCGGCGCCATCGCGCCCGTAGAGGTCGACGCCGCTGACGCCGGTGGCGGGCATGTGCGGCAGCGCCAGGGCGCCCTTCGTCAGCCGGTACCGCACGCGCAGCGACGGACTGTCGGTCGTGAAGCGCGCGATCATGCCAGCGCTCTGTCGCGCGAGTTCCCAGACCTCGGGGCGCACGACGCCCTCGGCCGCCGCCGGCAGCCGGTCGTACGGCGCCTTGCGTTCGCCGAACGCGCGGCCCTCGATCGGCCAGTCGGCGACGTCGGTCCAGACGACCTCGGGCTGCGGATCCTGCGGCCGCGGCGCGCGGGCGGCGACCGGCGCGGCGAGGGCAGTGGCGAGGAACGATCGGCGGGAGACGGGCGGCATGGCGCGCAGGGTAGTCGACGACCTGTTCGCGCGCATCGGCTGGACGGCGTGCGCAAGCTGCTGCACGAGTCGCGCGGCGGCGACGTCGTTCCCACGGGGTGATTCGCTCAGCTCGTTGCGAGCGTCGCGCGCCGCCGCTCGAGCGGCACGCCGACGAATCGCCACAGCAGCGCGGCCAGCAGCACCGACGCCGCGGCGACGACCTCGCCGCGATGCGATGCCAGCCACGGCGAGCCGGACGCGTCGACCGCGTACACGCAAAGGAAGTGCACGAGGTAGACGGGATAGGAGAGCTCGCCGATGGCGCGATCGAGCGTGCTGTCGCGCGTCGCCGCGAACACGAACGGCAGCAGGCACGCGAGCAACGGCACGAGCCCCGGCGCGGCGTACCAGCCCTTCCATGCGGCGTCGCCGAGGTGCGGGGCCGCCATCGGCAGCGCGATGGCGGCGACGAGCGCGACGAGGCACAACGGCCGCGGCAGCAGGTGGCGCGCGCGCAGCGCGAAGTAGCCGCGGCACGCGAGCGCGCCGAGCAGGAAGTGCGCGAGCTCGAACGGGAAGAAGCGATAGGTCCAGGGATCCCAGCCGACGCCGAACGACCGGATCGTCCAGGCGCGCGCGAGGTAGCTGAGCAGCGCGAGGCCGGCGAGCAGCCAGACGGGCCGACGCACCAGCAGCGGCGCGACGGCGTAGAACATGAGTTCGACGCACACCGTCCACGCTTGCGGCACGAACAGGAACGGCCACGCCGGCTGCGGCTGCGCGAACGCGTTGGCGTGCCAGCCGAGCCCGCCGGTCGCCGGGTCGAGCGCGGCGAAGCACAGCGCGTCCTGACCGACCAGCAGCGCATTGCTCGCCGCCAGCAACGCAGCGTCGGTCGACGGCAAGCTCGCGATGGCCGATCGCCAGCAGGCGAGCGGCGGGAACACGCCGAGGCCGGCGGCCTGGAAGAGCAGCGCCGCGGTGACCGGGGCCGCGGCGACGACGGCGTACATCGTATAGAGCCGCAGCAGGCGCGCGCGCAGGAACACGCCGTACGAGCCCGGGCCGACGTACTTCTCGTGCAGCACGAGGGTCATGTAGAAGCCGCTGACGGCGTAGAAGGCCTGCACCGAGCGCGGCCCCTCGGTCATCAGCAACCCCTGCCAACCGAACGCCGGGCCGGCGTGCGCGGCGACGACGGCGAGGGCGAGCAGCAGGCGCAGCGTTCCCATGGCAGGCGGGCGATTCTGGCCGGAGGGGCGCGCGCGTCCAGCGCGTAGGGCTTCGTCGCGGCGGGAATGGGCCGATCGCCCCAGAAAGGGTCGCGTCGTCGCGCGGCTTACATGCAGCAGGAGAAACCGCCATGACCATGCACGAATCCCGCCGCGGCCTGAGCAACGCCCGCGCCCGCCGTCCCGAACAGCTCTTCGGGCATGCGCATCCCGCCGGCAAGTCCGGTCCTGCCGCCTGTTCGAACTGCGGCGCCGTCGCCATCCACGGCCGCTGGGTCTGGGGCCGCGCCGTCCCCGGCATGGAGATCGTCGTCTGCCCGGCGTGCGTGCGCATCCGCGACCGGGTCGCGGCGCACGTGCTCGAACTGGCGGGCGACCTCG
Source organism: Planctomycetota bacterium (assembly GCA_040375075.1). Classification (GTDB taxonomy): domain Bacteria; phylum Planctomycetota; class UBA1135; order UBA1135; family UBA2386; genus UBA2386. The sequence continues at coordinate 3,775 of JBEITC010000130.1, forward strand.
GACCCTGCTGGAACGAGATCCGCGGCATGATCAGCAACGTCGAGCGCGCCGAGGTCGAGGACCATCCGCTCGAGCGCGTGATGCCGATCGAGGTCCGCGACGACAGGGTGTTCGTCCCGACCACCGGCCTGCACGTCGCCCGCCGCATCGCCGCAGCGATCGTGCGCCGCTGGCGCCGCGGCGTCCGGTTGCAGTTCACGGAGGCGAGCACGCGGATCGAGTGGCTGCCGTCGGCTCGCCACTAGCGCAATCGGTCATGCGGGCCGCCGCATGCGGCGCGCCGTTGCATCCTCTGGACGTGCGGGGAGTTGACGGACGAGGGGCTGCGGAAGCACAGTCTTCCGCCGTCTCCGTCTCTCTCTGTCCCTGTCCACAGGATCTCACATGCGCAACATTTCGTTCGCGGCCGTCGCCCTCCTGGGCCTTACCGCCGCCGCCGTCGCCCAGAACTGCTCCGTGCCGTCGCCGGCGCGTGACTTCAGCAACCGCGAAGAGTTCGGCGCGAGCTTCTACTACAACCTCGCGAACCACTTCTTCGACCTGAACACCACGGCGAACATCTCGCTGAACTCGTTCAAGACGTGGCTGTACGACCAGGGCGCCGGCAACCCGGTGGTCCCGAACCAGGTCGGCGCGACCGGCACGGTCGAGGTCTACACCTGCCCGACCACGCGTCTTGGCAGCGAGGCGCTCGCGCCCGGCTCGGCCGGCTCGCCGTGGACGCTCGTCGGCAGCGGCACCATCACGGTCGCCGCGTTCCCGACGGAGTCGAACTGCGTGTTCAACCCGCCGCTGGCGATCGCCGCGGGCCAGTACGGCGTCGCGCTGCGCTACCTGCCGACGACGAATGGCCCGAACCCCGGCCCGCTGCACTGCATCGGCCTGTCGCCCAACCCGAACACGCCGGTCAGCGACCAGTTCCTGACGTTCAGCAACGACGGCATCCAGGCCACCGCCTGGACCGGCGCTGGCGTCGACAGCCCGAACCTGCGCTTCAACTACACGCCGGATCCGACCGCCGGCTACTTCACGTCGATCGGCGAGGGCTGCTATTTCCGCCCGCACGCCTTCTTCGAGGACTTCCCGGCCAGCGCGACCGCGCCGGACATCGCCAACACCTCGCAGCAGTGGATCAACGTCGGCACGAACTACATCGTCGTGCCCGCCGGCCTCGCGCTGGTGCCGCCGACGTCGCCGAACCTGGTGCTCGGCGCCTTCGGCGCCTCGTCGTGCGCGTGCTGGGACGACGCCATCACGGCGCCGATCACGCTGCCCTTCACGTTCACCGCGCCGGGCGGCGTCTCGACCAACCAGATCACGATCGCTTCGAACGGTTGCGTCTACCTCGAGGCCGTGACCAACGGCGCGTACACGCCCTTCACCGGCGCTGGCTACGGCGGCACGGCCTTCCGTGACGGCCCGGCGCGCATCGCCGCGTACTTCACCGACCTCGATCCGTCGGCCGGCGGCAGCATGCACTACGAGGTCGACCCGTCGAACCAGTTCGTGCGCATCACGTGGCTGAACGTGCCGGAGTGGCCGGTCACGACGGCGCTCAACACGATGCAGATCACGCTGTACTCGACGGGCAACGTCGACATGTACCTCGGTGGCCTGTCGAACCCGAGCGTCGCCAACGGCAACAACGCGATCTACGGCTACACGCCGGGCAACGGCTCGCGCCTCAGCGGCTCGGTCGACCTCTCGGCCTCGCTGCCGCTGACCACCGGTGACGGCGCGATCCCGCCGGTCCTCGGCATGGACGGCCGTCCGTCCCTCGGCTCCACGCCGAACATCCGCACGACGAACGTCACCCCGGGCACGATCGTCCAGGTGCTCGCCGGCGGCTCGACGCTGCAGCCGGTGCCGATCGACCTCGGCTTCATCGGCATGCCGGGTTGCTCGCTGACCACCAACCCGTTCGTCTTCCTGACGAACGTGCTGACGCCGAACAACACGTTCGACCAGCCGCTGAACGTCCCGAACAACCCGGCGCTGATCAACACGCAGCTGGTGTTCCAGGCGGCGCCGCTGACCCCGGGCTACAACACGGCCAGCCTGCTGCTGTCGAACGGCATCTGCGTCCGCGTCGGCAACTGATGCCGCGCTCGACCGGGCGGCGCTTCGGCGCTGCCCAGGCCGCGCCCGACGGGCCCGGCGGTGGGGGTGACCCCGCTGCCGGGCCCGTCGGCGTTTGCAGGCGGCCCATGCCACCGGGGGCTGCACGCTTGCCAGGGCGTGCTAGGCTTTTCGGGCCATCCTGGCGCGTCCGGACTCGTCTCCGGCGCCCACGAGTTCGCCAACCTCGCCCCCTCGCCATGCGCCATCTTCCGCTCGCCGTCGCGATCACCGCGCCGTTCCTCGCCGCCCAAGGCAACTTCGACCTCGACCGCGTCACGTCGGGCACGCTGGGCACGACGCTCACGCTGCAGGCGCGCAACTCGCTGCCCAACGTGCCGTGGCTGACCATGGTCAGCGGCACGACCGGCCCGACGCCGATCGCGCTGATCGATCCGGCGGACACGCGCGTTCTGTCGGTCGGCATCGACCTGCTGTCGCTTTGGGCCGTCGGCGCGATGAGCCCGACCGGCACGGGTTCGTTCAGCGCCGCGCTGCCCAACGATCCGGCGGTGCAGGGCGCGGTGCTCTACTGGCAGGGAGCCACGCTGTTCGGCGCCGGCACGCTGCTCGGCCAGATCAGCAATCCGCTGACGACGCACCACACGCTGGTCAACACCAGCGCCGCGCTGCCCGGCGCGCTGCTGGCGCCGGTGGCCGCGGCCGCCGTGCTGCCGACCCCGAATCGCAACGCCGGCGGCGGCGACTTCCTGGTCGTCACCGGCGGCACGAACCAGTTCTTCGCGTCCCGCACGCTCGGCGCCGAGGCGGCGCCGGCGCTCAATACCGCGCGGTCGCTGTTCACGGCGGTGCGGCTGAACGATGGCCGCATGCTGGTGACCGGCGGGCTCGACGCGCTGGGCGCGGTGACTTCGAGCTGCGAGATCTACAACCCCGCGACCAACGCGTTCACGCCGGCGGCGAACATGATCGGCGTCCGCGCCGGCCACGCCGCCGTGACGCTGGCGGACGGCCGCGTCATGGTCGCCGGCGGCACCAACAACTACACCGACCTGACGACGGCGATCACCAACGCCATCAACACGGTCGAGATCTACAACCCGGCGACCAACGCCTGGAGCAGCGCCCCGGCGCTCGGCGGCCGCCGCGTCGTGCCGGCCCTGACGCTGCTGAGCAACGGCAAGGTCATGGTCTCCGGCGGCGTCGAGGTGACGCTGCTGTTCGGCATCCCGATCGGCGTGACGTCGACCAACAAGACGCAGCTGTACACGCCGTCGACCAACTCGTGGGCCACGGGCCCGGCCATGCCGTCGGGTCGCGCGTACCACCACGAGAGCCAGGTGACGCTCGCCGACGGCCGCGTGCTGATGACGGGCGGCGTGTTCGTGCCGGACCTCGTCAACGCGCTCAACGCCACGTCGATCGCCGCGGCCGACGTCTACAACCCGACGACCAACACGTGGCAGGCGACGACGATGAGCCGCCAGCGCACCGGCCACTCGGCGACGCGCCTGGCCAACGGCGACGTGATCGTCTGCGGTGGCGCCGAAGGCGTCGTGCAGACCCAGATCGTCATCAACGCCGTCGCGCGCTTCAGCCCGGCGACCAACACCTGGACCGACCTCGCGCCGCTCGTCGAGCCGCGCGCGGCGCACGCCGCCCGCCTGCTGCCGGACAACTCGCTCGTGCTGCTCGGCCCGGGCGTGACGTCGGAGTCGATCCACTTCTGAGGGCCCGCGAGCGGGCGGCCCCCGGGGGCGTCCGCTCGGACGACCGCTGGCGCGTTGCGCGCCGCGGGGCCGCGCCGCATCCTCCGGCGATGGGACTCGTCTACGACTCGGCGACCGGCGGCCTGTGCCCGCGCTGCCGCAAGCGGCTCGACCGGTGCGCGTGCGCCCGGCAGGTCGCCGCCAACACGCGGCCGGTCACCGACGGCGTCGTGCGCGTCCGTCGCGAACAGCGCAACGGCAAGGCGGTGACGGTCGTGTTCGACCTGCCGCTGCGCGCTGACGAACTGGCGGCGCTCGCCGGCAAGTTGAAGGCCGTGTGCGGCAGCGGCGGCACGGCCAAGGACGGCTGCGTCGAGATCCAGGGCGACCACCGCGACAAGGTCGTCGCCTTCCTGCAGAAGGCCGGCCACACGGTCAAGCTCGCCGGCGGCTGACGACGGCTGCGGTTCCGCGCCGTCGATGCGCTACGGTGCGCGGATGAAGCCGAGGGAACTCGTCGCCAGCGCCGTGATCCCCGGCGATTCCGCCACGCTGCAGTGCTGGCGCCACGACGGCGCGTACTCGCTGTGGGTCGGACGCACCGAGCTGATGAGCAGCCGCGTGCACGAGTCGGAGGAACTGCTCGCCGACGTCGTCGTGCAGGCCCTCGGGCCGCGCCCGGCGCCGCGCGTGCTGGTCGGCGGGCTCGGCATGGGCTACACGCTGGCGCGCACGCTCGCGGGCGTCGATGCGCAGGCGCGCGTCGAGGTCGTCGAGCTGGTGCCCGAGGTGGTGGCGTGGAACCGCGAGCACTTCGGCCACTGCGCCGGCAAGCCGCTCGACGATCCGCGCGTGCAGGTGACCGTCGGCGACGTCGGCGCGACGTTGGGGGCCGCAGCCGGTGCCTACGACGCCGTGTTGCTCGACGTCGACAACGGGCCGGAGGCGTTGGTGCATCCGGACAACGCGCGGCTGTACGCGCCAGGCGGCCTGCTGCTCGCGCGCGCCGCGCTCCGCCCCGGTGGCGTGCTCGGCGTCTGGTCGTCGGTGGAGGCGCCGACGTTCGCGGGGCGCCTGCAGGGCTGCGGCTTCACGGTGACGACGCACCGGACGCGCGCGCGCGGCCACAAAGGCCCGCGGCGCACCGTCTGGACGGCTGTCCGTCGCTGACGGCGCGCGAAGCCGCGTGCGGCGCTCCAGCGACCGCACGCGGGACCGGGCGTCGTGCGCTCAGTCGTGATGGCCGCGCGCGCCGCGCCGGCCGCCGCC
>JBEITC010000613.1:0-1928 GCA_040375075.1 Planctomycetota bacterium
CGCGCGCCGACCTCGCTGGCGGCATCGCCGTCGAGCTGTCCGCCGACGCGCCGTGGACCGTCAGCCTGCCCGGTCCGGGGCGCTACGACTTCGTCCTCACCACGCACGTCCCCGACGCTGCGCCGGTCCGCCGCGAACTCGCCAACGTCGTCGTCACCGGTCCGGTCGAACTCGAGCCGCCGCGCTGACGGCCGCGGACGGGTTTGCGCGCGGATCCCGTGACCGCAGCGAACTGCCGACGATGCGGCCTGCCCGCGCCCGGTGCGAGCGGCAGCGCGAGCGCCGGCGGGCGGCGGGGATTCGCCGCGGGCACAGGCCATGCGCGCAGCGTCGTCCCAGAACGGGATCGCGCTCGCGCCGGCGCCATCGGCGCTTCCGCGCCGCGGTCGCCGCGCGCCAGCGCCGTCGCCGACCTCGTCGCGATCCGTGGGGTATCCTTGCGTGGTGCGGCTCGCGTGAGCGGACCGCATGCCTCGTGTGGCTTCGTTGTGTGGTGGGGGGACCGGGCTCGTCGCTCGGTCCCCACTTTTCTTTCCGCCCGACGTCGGCCGCGCTACGGTCGCGCGCCCGTGAGCATCCTGCGCGATCCCGTCCACGGCGACATCGAGCTGTCGCGCGACGAACTGCGCCTCGTCGACACCGCCGCCGTGCAGCGTCTGCGCGGCGTCAAGCAGCTCGGCAGCGCCTCGTTCGTCTACCCGGGGGCGACCCACACGCGCTTCGAGCACTCGATCGGCACGCTGCACGTCTGCGACCAGCTGCTCGCCGCGTGCAACCGCAACGCCGCGCGCGACCCTGCCTGCCGGCCGGTCGGCGACGACGAGCGCCGGCTCCTGCGCGCTGCCGCGCTGCTGCACGACGTCACGCACATCCCGTTTGGCCACAACATCGAGGACCAGACCGGCCTGCTGCCGCGCCACGACCGGCCCGAGCGCTTCCACGCAGCGCTCGACGACGGCGAACTCGGCGACGAGCTGCGCCGGCAGGGCCTGTTCGACGACGTGCTGGCGATCCTCACGGGCGAAGGCCGCGACGTGCCGCCGTTCTGGCGGCAGGTAGTCAGCGACACGATCGACGCCGACCTGCTCGACTACCTGCGGCGCGACGCCCACTACACCGGGCTCGAGCTGCGCTACGACCGCCGCGTCGTCGACTACTTCCGCGTCGACCGCGGCTCGGGCGCGATGTTCGTCGACTGCGAGAAGAACGGCATGCTGCGCGAGGACATCGTGTCCGAGCTGCTGCGCGTGCTCGAGTGCCGGTACCACTTCAGCGAGCGCGTCTACTACCACCACGCCAAGATCGCCGCGGGCGCGCTGCTCTCCCGCATGGTCGAGCTGGCGCTGCGCGGGGGCGCGCTGACCGCGCCCGAGCTGCAGCGGCTGACCGACGACACGCTGATCTACCGGCTCGGCCAGCTCGACCTCGGCGACGCCGCGGCGACCGCACGGCTGCATCGCTTCGTCGGCCGCTACGGCCGCCGCGCGCTGCCCAAGCGCGTGCTCGTGCTGCCGTGGCACGACAACCAGGGCGTGCAGGACGAACTGCTGGCGACGTACTTCACGCCGGGGCGGCCCGAGGCGCGCTTTGCGTGGGAAGCGGCGATGGAGCAGCAGGCGGCGGCGGCGTTCGGCCGGCCGGTCGACGTGATCCTGTACTGCCCCAAGCGCCGCATGCAGCTCAAGGAAGCGAAGACGCTGGTGCGCTTCCCCGGCGAGGGCGGGCGCCTGCAGCCGCTCGACGCCTTCACCGCGCGGATCCCGCGGCTGTCGGACCTCGCCGCCAGCTACCCGCGCATGTGGAAGCTGTACGTCTTCACGTCGCTCGAGGACAAGGCGCAGCGCGCCGAGCTGCAGCGCATGTGCCTGCGCGCGTTGCCGGCCGGCTGCCGCAACGCCTTCGTGCTGTGAGCCGCGGCGGCCGCCGCG
>JBEITC010000204.1:0-6874 GCA_040375075.1 Planctomycetota bacterium
GGCGAGCAGGCGGGCGGCGAAGGCCGCGGCCGCGTCGGCCGGCAGGGCGCCGTCGAGGTGCCGCTGCAGGAGGGATTCATCGCGCTGGCTGACGGTCATCGGGAGCCTCCGCGGGGCGCGGGTTCGCCGTCGCCCGGCAGCAGTTCGGGGTGCAGACGCAACATGGCCTCCTTGACGCGCTGGCGGGCGCGGAAGAGGCGGGATTCGACGGTGCCGATCTGGATCTGCAGCACCTCGGCGATCTCGGTGTACGAGAGGTCCTCGTACTCGCGCAGCACCAGGATGGTGCGGAACTTCTCCGGCAGCGCGTCGACGATCCCGCGCACGGCGGCGGCGGTCTCGGCGGACAGCAGCGGCGCCGCCGGATCGTCGTCGCGGCCGCCGCGGGCGTCGAACGCCTCGTCGTCCTCGACCAGCTTCAGCCGGCGCGTGCTGGCGCGGGCGAGGTGGTCGGTCGCGGCGTTGACCGCGATGCGGTAGAGCCAGGTGAAGAACTGCGAGTCGCCCTGGAAGGTGTGCAGCTTGCGGAAGACCTTGAGGAAGACCTCCTGCGCGAGGTCCTCGCACTCGACCTGGTCGCGGCAGTAGCGGCCGCAGAGCCGGACGACGCGGTCCTGGTAGCGCTCGACCAGCGTCGCGAACGCCGACTCGCTGCCGGCGAGGATGGCCTCGACCAGTTCGGCGTCAGAGCTTTCGGGGCGCGATTGCAAGGCGAACACGGGGCCCTTGGAGGGGCCGGGAGGCAGTTTCTTCCCGCTTGCTCAGGACGGCGGGCGCGGGGCGTCGAACAGGTGCCCCATCTTGTCGCGCTTCGTCTGCAAGTACTTCTGGTTGTGCTGGTTGGGAGCGACGACCAGCGGCACCTGGGCGACGACCTCGAGGCCGTAGCCCTGCAGGCCGGAGAGCTTCTTGGGATTGTTGGTCAGCACCCGCAGCTGGCGGACGCCGAGGTCGTGCAGGATCTGCGCGCCGGTGCCGAACTCGCGCTCGTCCGGGCGGAAGCCCAGGTGCACGTTGGCCTCGACGGTGTCCATGCCGCTGTCCTGCAGGGCGTAGGCCTTGAGCTTGTTGGCGAGGCCGATGCCGCGCCCTTCCTGGCTGATGTAGAGCACCACGCCGCGGCCGGCCTCCTGCACCCGCTGCATCGCGAGCTGCAACTGCGGACCGCAATCGCAACGCAGCGAGCCGAAGGCATCGCCGGTGAGGCACTGGCTGTGCACGCGCACCAGCACCGGCTCCTCGATCGGCGGGAAGCGACCGTTGTCGCCAACGCGCGGGATGCCGACGGTCAGCGCCATGTGCGTGCGGCCGTCGACGACGCTGCGGTAGGTGTGGCAGTCGAAGTCGCCGTGCACCGTGGGCATGCGCGCGACGGCGACGCGCTCGATGAGGCGCTCGCGGCGGCGGCGGTACTCGACGAGGTCGGCGATGCAGCCGAGCTTGAAGCCGTGCTTCTGGCAGAACGCGATCAGCTCGGGCACGCGCGCCATCTCGCCGTCGGGCTTGATGACTTCGCAGATGACGCCAGCGGGCTGCAGGCCGGCGAGGCGGCAGAGGTCGACGATCGCCTCGGTGTGGCCGGCGCGCACCAGCACGCCGCCCTCGCGCGCGCGCAGCGGGAAGACGTGGCCGGGACGCGTCAGGTCTTCGGGCTGCGACTGCGGGTCGACCGCGACCTGCACGGTGCGGGCGCGGTCCTTGGCCGAGATGCCGGTGGTGACGCCCGACGCAGCGCCGACCGAGACGGTGAACGCGGTGCCGTAGCGCGACTTGTTGTCGGCGACCATCGGCGACAGCTGCAGGCGGTCGCAGATCCCGGCGTCGAGCGCGAGGCAGATCAGGCCGCAGGCCTCGCGCGACAGCAGGGTGATGAGTTCCTGCGAGGCGAACTGGGCGGCGAAGCAGAGGTCGCCCTCGTTCTCGCGGTTGGGATCGTCGACGAGGACGATCGGCCGGCCGGCCTTCAGTTCGTCGAGCAGTTCGGAGATCGGTGCAAACGTCATGTCGGGTCGCCGTCGAGCCGGGGCGCGGGGCCGCGCATCCTAGCCGATGCCGACCGGCACTTCGCCCCGGCGGTGGCGATCCTGCGACGCCGGGTGGCCGCGGCGGCGCAGCGCTGGCGACGCCGTGGGACGGCGCCGGATCGCCGGCGGCGAGCCGGTCGAGCGTCGGCGCGAGCGCCGCTGCACCGACGAGCCTGTGGCGGTGCGTTCGCCGCGGCGAAGCGGTCGTTCGCCGCCCCTTGCGTGCGCCGCGGGTCGACGAGGCAGACGCATTCCAGCGCCGCCGACGCGGCAGCGATGGCGCGCAAGCGCCGACGCCATGGGCACGCTGGCGCCGCGCCGCCCGGAACCTGGGGTTTGCCCTCCAGCAGCGACCACGGCGCGACCGAACGTAGTTGCGGCAAGGGCGTGGTCGGGCCACCTGGTACCGAGGCAACGGGGATGAAACGCACTCTGCTGGAAGTGATCTGCGGCGCGACGGCCTTCGGGCTGTTGGCCTCGCTGCATCAGCAGGTCTCCCGGCTCGAAGCCCAGCAGCTCGACGTCAACGCCCTCGAGCGCAAGGTCGCGCAGTTCACCGAGTCCGCCGCCGTGATCGACCCGCGGGCCGCGGGCCGCCCGCGGCGCCCGCGCGCCCCCGCCCACCCCCCCCCCCGCCCCCCGGTGGGGGCCCCCCGGCAGGCGGCGCCGCCCCGCGCCGGGGCGCTCTGTTCCCCGCGCCCCCCGGGTTGCGCGCCCCGCGCGCCGCGCGCGGCCCGCTGCGCCGGCTCGCCGCCGACAACGAGACCCGCGTCCGCCAGTTGGAGGCCCAGCTGCAGGCGGCGCAGACCGGCTCGGTGCAGGCCGCCGCGGTCGCCGCGGAGCTGGCCAAGGCGCGGCACGACGCCACCGCGATGAAGGACCAGCTGGCGAACGACTTCGAGCGCCAGAAGCAGCTCGTCGACGGCTACCTGCGCGAGGTGCGCAAGAAGGAACAGGACGCGGCGCTGAAGCTGTCCGAGACGCAGGCGAGCCTGCAGCAGCTGCAGCAACGGCTGCAGCGCGACTCCGGCGAGCTCACGCGGCGCATGCTGCTGCCGACGATCCAGCTCAACGGCGAGGACACGGTCGGCTCCGGCACGCTGGTGTTCTCCGGCCCCAACGCCAGGAAGGACGGCAAGGTCGAGAGCTACGCGCTGACCTCGCACCACGTCGTGCGCAACATCCTCGCCGACACGCCGAAGGCGCACGCCGAAGGGTTCGACGTGACGGTGTACCTGCCCGGCGAGCGCTTCGTCGTGAAGGGCCGCATGGTCGCCCACCAGGTCAAGATCGACGCCGCGCTCGTCCTGCTCGAGACCGACCGCAAGATGCCGTACGTCGCGACGGCGCTGCCGCGCGCGCAGGCCAAGGGCGTCAAGGTGTGGGAGCCGGTGTGCTGCGTCGGCTGCCCGCTCGGCAACGATCCGGTGCCGAGCCACGGCGAGGTCAGCTCGCTGCAGAACGACCTCAACGGCGCCAACTACTGGATGATCAACGCGCCCGCGTACTTCGGGAACAGCGGCGGCGGCGTCTACCGCGCCGAGACGCGCGAGCTGATCGGCGTGTTCAGCAAGATCTACACGCACGGCAAGAACACGCCGGTCGTGGTGCCGCACATGGGCCTGTGCACGCCGATCGAGGCGGTCTACGAATGGCTGAAGGCCGAAGGCTTCGAGCACGTGCTCGGCGGCGACGTCGCCGCGAAGCCGCCGACGCCGGGCAAGTGACCTGCGGGCGCGCCGGCTGCTAGCGCCGACTGCCAGCGTCGACTGCTAGCGCCTGCTCCTAGCGTCGGCGCAGGCGGCGGGCGAGGCGGCGCAGCTCCGGGCTGTCGACCTCGAGTTCGGCCGCCACGCGCAGGCCGTCGCGCGCCTCGTCGTCGCGACCGAGGTGGCGCAGGTAGCGGATGCGCGCGCCGAGCAGGCGCGCGTCGCGCGGCTGCGACTTGAGCGCTTCGTCGACGAGTTCGATCGCGCGCTTGGGGTTGCGCCGGCGGTCGAACGACTCGGCCATCGCCAGCAACACGTCGTGCTGGCCGGGCGCGATCGCGAGCGCGCGCAGCAGCAGGTCGAGCGCCTCGTCGCCGCGGCGCATGCGGCCCAGCGCGAGCGCGGCGTAGTACAGCGCCGGCCAGAACTCCGGCTGCAGGTGCGCCCACATCTGCAACTCGGCGAGCGCGGCCCCGGGCTTGCGACCGTGCGTGGCGCGATCGCAGGCGCGCGCGAAGCGGGCCTCGAAGTCGGCGACGTCGAGCTGCAGCAGCGCGCGCACGCCCTGGTCGCGGACCTCCAGTTCCTCGACGGCGCGCAGGCCGGTGGCGATCTCGGCGCGCGCCATGACGCGCTCGCCGACGGCGAGCAGGCACAGGCCGAGGGTCACGCGGTCCTCGCCACCGAGCATGCCGCGGAGCTCGCGCAGCGCCGGCGCCAACGCCGGCGGCGCGTCGTGACGGCCGAGCTGTGCGTGCAGGCACTCGAGCAGCACGCCGCCGCCGCGCGATGGATCGTCCCACTCGTCGGCGCGGAGCGTGCGCTCGCGCAGGCGGCGCAGGCCGTGCAGCGTGAACTCCCAGGCGTCGGCGTCGCGGCCCTCGGCGAAGCTCAGCTGCGCGAGGTGCGAGAAGAAGTCCGGGTGGCCGTCGACGTCGAGGCCCTTCTGCCACAGGTCGCGCGCGCCGTCGCGTTCGCCGCGACGGGCGAGCAGCAGGCCGAGGTGCTCGAGGCCGCGCGGCGACGGCGGATCGAGGGTGACCGCGAGCTGGAGCCACGCCATGGCGCGCAGGTCGTCGCCCATCTCGGTCAGCTGCGCGGCGACCTCGACGCAACCTTCGCCGTCGCCGGGGTTGGCCTCATAGCAGCGATCGAGCAGGCGCCGCACGACGTCGCCGTCGAGGCGCGCGCCGTTCAGCGCCTGCGCGGCGGTGGCGTTGGCGAGGCGCAGCGCGAGGCCGAAGCCGGGATCGATCGCGAGCGCGTCGACGAACGGCTGCACCAGCGCTTCCTTGTCGGCGGGGCAGACGATGTCGAGCGCGCCGCTGATCAGCTTCTCGCCGTCGAGGCCGCGCAGGAACAGCGCGAACGCAGCGCCGCTGCGCGTCAGCAGGCCCGTCGGCGGCTCGCGCCACGACAGCTCGAGGTGCCGCGCGAGATGGCGCGCGAGCTTGATCAGGCCGGGGACCGGATCGTCCGGCGTGATCACGCCGGCGAACGTCGTGGTGACCGCGTCGTCCTCGTCCTCGTCGTGATGGACGGCGAACTCGACGCGCAAGCCGCCGTCGACCGGTTCGAGCATGCCGGCGACGATCGCGCGCACGCCGAGTTCGGCGGGCACCATCGCGAAGGCGTCCTCGCGATCGGGCGCGTGGTCGAGGTCGACCCACGTGACCGGACCGTTGTCGGCCATCGTCTGCATCTCGAGCATCGCCGTCGGCCCTTGCTGGCCTTCGTTGAGCACGAGGTGCACGAAGTCCGGAATGCGGCGCGCGAACAGCGCAGCGTCGATGTCGCCCCACTCGCCCTGGCGCTTGCCGAGCGGCAGGAACATGACCTCGGGCGTCTCGGGCCCGAGTTCTTCGCCGGGTTGGTACGCGTCGTCCATCGTTCAGCCGGGCGGCCACGCCAGCGGTCGGCCGGCGAGCACGTGCACGTGGAGGTGGAACACCGACTGGCCGGCGGCGGCGCCGTGGTTGATCACGTAGCGCGCCTCGGCATAGCCCAGCTTGGCGGCGAGGTTGCGGCCGACGAGCAGCAGATGGCCGAGCAGCGCCTCGTCTTCCGGTCCGGCGTCGCCGAGCCCGCGCAGCGCCTTGCGCGGGATCACCAGCGCGTGCAGCGGCGCCTGCGGGTTGACGTCGCGGAAGGCGACGCAGCGATCGTCCTCGTGCAGCAGCTGTGCTGGGATCTCGCCGCGCAGGATGCGGGCGAACACGTTGGACGGGTCGTAGCTCACCGGTGCGGGTCTCGGCCGTGCGCGGGCGCGCGCGGCACGGCGAAAGTAGGGCGCAAGGGGCCCGCCGCAAGGGCGCGTCCGACGACTTGTCGCCCCACCTTCGCGCCGCGGCCTTTCGCGGCTAGCCTGTCGGCCCCGGAATGGCCCACCATCGCCCCTTCACGATCGGCATCGCCGGCGGCTCCGGCAGCGGCAAGACGTCGCTCGCCCGCACACTCGTCGAGATGCTCGGCCCGCGGCAGTGCGCGTGGCTGGACCACGACTCCTACTACCGCGACCTCGCGCACCTTTCGCCGGCGGAGCGCGCGGCGATCAACTTCGACCACCCCGACAGCCTCGACAACGCGCTGCTCGCCGGGCACGTGCGCGATTTGCGCGCCGGCCGCGCCGTCGAGCGGCCCTGCTACGACTTCGCCACGCACGCGCGCAAGGCGACGACGACGCACATCGACCCGCGGCCGCTCGTCGTCTGCGAAGGCATCCTGCTGCTCGCCGTGCCCGAACTCGCCGACAGCTTCGACCTGCGCGTGTTCGTCGACACGCCGGCGGACGTGCGCATCCTGCGCCGGCTGCAGCGTGACATCGCCGAGCGCGGCCGCACCGTCGAGTCGGTGGCGCGCCAGTACATGGAGACGGTGCGCCCGATGCACGAGCGCTTCGTCGAGCCGGCGCGCGCCACCGCCGACCTGGTGCTCGACTGGCGGCACGAGCCCAAGCAGTGGGCCGTGACGGTGATCGCGACGCTGCGCGGCATGAAGGCCGCCAAGCCAGCACCGCCGGCGCGCGAAGCGGCTGCCGACGCCTGAGCGCGCGCGAAGCGGTCGGGCAGCGAGCCTGCGGGAAGCGCCGCGCGGCCGAACGCGCGGCCATGGCGCGCCCGCGCAGGCGATGGGGCCGCCGCC
>JBEITC010000494.1:0-2907 GCA_040375075.1 Planctomycetota bacterium
CGACGAGCGCATCGCGCCGACGTCGGTGACGCCGACGACCGTGTTCCTGCGCGACGTGTTCGGCGTGCGCTACAAGGCTGCGCTGACGTGCGAGGACGACGCGGTCGTGCTCGCGCCGCTGGCCGAACTGCCGGGCGATCGCCTGTTCGTGCTCGTCGCCTCGACGGGCCTGCGCGACCTCGCCGGCAACGCGCTGACGTCCGCCTCGTCGACGTCGTTCCGCACCATCGCCGACGTCGACCCACCGGCGGTCGCCGGAGCCTGGCCTGCGCCGGGCCAGCAGGGCGTGTCGCCGAGCGCGCACCTGCGCTTTGCGTTCGACGAATCGATGGACCCGACGACCGTCGAGTCGTCGTCGCTGACGTTCGTCGACGAGTTCGGCGCGCTCGTGCCGTTCGACGTCGCGGCCGACGACGACCAGCGCACGCTCCGCCTCGTGCCCCGCGCGCCGCTCGCCGCGAACCGCGGCTACACGCTGGCGTTCGCGCTCGGCGCCGCCGCCGCGACCGACGTGAGCGGCAATGGGCTGTCGGCGACGCAATCGCGGTCGTTCCGCACGGGCACCGACGCGAACGCGCCGCAGGCGGTCGCGAGCGAACCAGCGGACGGCGCCGACCGCGTGCCCGCCGACGTCGTGGCCACGGTGACGTTCGACGAACCGCTCGATCCCGCTTGGATCGACGAGCGCACGGTCTCGCTGCTCGTCGGCGACGCGATCTGGGAGACGATCGTCGAGGCGCCGACGCCGTCGACGGTGCGCGTGACGACGCTGGCGCCGCTGCCGCTGCGCACCGCCTGCTCGCTGCGCTTGCGCGGCGGACCGGAAGGCGTGCGCGACCTGCACGGCAACACCCTCGTCGACGACCTCGCGATCGCGTTCACGACCTCCAACGACGCCGGCACGCCGACCGCGATGATCCTGCCGTCGGACGGCGCGGTCGACGTCGCCACGAACGCGCAGGTCCGGATCGCGTTCGACGCGCCGATGGACGTGACCACCCTCCACGCCGGCACGCTGGCCGTGACGGACGACGACGGCGGCGCGGTCGCGGGCGCATGGCAGGCGGAGGCGAGCGGGCGCAGCGCGCGCTTCGCGCCGAGCGAACCGTTCCCCACCGGCGCGTGGCGCCGCGTGATCGTGCGCTCGGGCCAGGACGGCGTCTGCCGCGCGAGCGGCAACTGGCTGCGAGACGCCGCCACGGCGCGCTTCCGCGTCGGCGCCGCCGCCGACCTCGCCGCGCCGACGGTCACGTGCACGGTCAACGGCGTCGCCGCTGCGCGCAAGCAGGGGCTGACGCTGCCGCCGAGCGGGTTCACCATCGACTTCGAGGCCGTCGACCCTGCCGGCGGACGGGTCGACGTCGCCGCCGCGCAGATCGTCCTCAGCGGACCGGGCACGCCGCCGGCCGTCGCGACGCTGATGCGCGATGGCGTGTTCGGACTCGGCTTCGCGCGCCTCGTCGTGCCGACGTCCGCGAAGCTCGCGCTCGGCGACTGGACGCTGCGCGTGCGCGTGCCCGACGTCGCTGGCAATCTCGGCCAGTCCGCGCCGCTCGCCTTCCGCGTCGCCGAGCCGGCCGCGGACGTCGTGCCGTTCGAGCGCACGCAGGTGGTCTGGGTCCGCGCGGAGCTCGATCGCGACGGCAATGGCGTCGGCGACTTCGAAGACGACATGACGCGCCTCGGGCTCGCCGCCGCGGGCGGCGACGCGGGCGCGATCGCGTTCGTGCGCAAGACGCTGCTCGATGGCGTGCTGACGCAGGCCAACCGGCTGTTCGGCCGCGGCGACCGCGGCGAACCGCGCGGCGGCGACTCCGCGGCGGTGCGCTTCACCGCGCGTTCGCCGATCAAGGTCCCGCACATGCAGATCGCCGTCGGCGGCTTCGATCCCGAAGGTCCGCGCGGTCGCGGCTTCGGCGACGCGAGCACCGGCGTGCTCGGCCGCGCGCTGTTCGACCTGCGCAACGGCAACCCGACGGAGCGCAACACCGCGTCGTCGCCGGGCCTCGGCGTGTTTCCGGCGGAGATGTTCGTCTACCAGTCGCGCCTGCACCAACAGGTCTGGCCGTCGTACATGACGCGCTTCGCCGAGCGGTTCCTGCCGCTCTGCCCCGCGATGGGCGGCACGCCCGTAGGGGCGCACGTGCACGACGCCACCGTGCTGCGCGCCGACTTCGATCCCGACGCCGCGACCAGCGCGCAGCGCGCGCGCCGCCAGACCGTGCTCGCCGCGGTCGACGACTGGGCGGCGGTCGTCGGCATCGTGCTGGCGCACGAGGTCGGCCACTCGGTCGGGCTCGTCGCGCCGGGCGACGCGCCGGAGGGGCTCTTCGGCGACGCGTCGCTGCACAACTCCTTCGCCGGCGCGACCGAGGTGATGTCCGCGTCCGTCGGCTACGAGTCGATGACGACGCTCGGCTACGCCTTCCGCGACCTCGACATGGCCTACCTGCGCCACAGGACGCTGCTGCGATGAACGCGGCCCGTCGCACCAGCGCCGCGTCAGCGGTCGCGTTGCTGGCGCTCGCCGGCCGCGCGCAGGACGGCGCCTCGACGCTCGCCGCCAACTTCGACGCCGCCGACGCCGTCGTCGTCGCCGCGGTCACCGCCGTGCACGCGCCGCAGCCCGAGACGATCGTCGTGCAGTTGCGCGTCGAGGCCACCATCGCCGGCGGCGCGCCGGCGACGTTCGCGCTGGCCGAACCCGCCGGAGCCTGCTGCGGCCGCAGCCTGTTCGCCCTGCGCGCCGGCGACGTCCGGCTGGTGTTCCTGCGCAGAAGCGGCCCGGCGTGGCACGTGCTCGGCGGCGCGCGCGGGATGTGATGTGTGCCGTGATCGTCGCGAAGCGGAAGGACAAGGCCGGCCGCAAGCAGGCACCGCCGAGTGTTATGTGGCACGTGGCATATA
>JBEITC010000599.1:0-2015 GCA_040375075.1 Planctomycetota bacterium
CGACGAGGCCGTTGGCGAACGTCACCGCGCTGCCGTCGGCGGCGCGCTCGACGCGCGCGGCGAACGGCGACGGGTCGACCAGCCAGTCCGGCTGCTGCGCGCTGGCGACGGCGGCGAGGGCGAAGGAACCTGCCGCGAGCGCGGCGGCGCGGAGCATGGAGCGCACCATGCGCGCACCGTAGCGGCGCGGGGCCGCCGCGCCGGTCGTTACAGGATCGTGAACGACGTCGTCGGCGACGTCTCCTCGGCGAGCTCGGCGAGCGACAGGTCGATCGTCACCATCGCGGCGTGCACCGGCATGCCGGTCAGCCACGGCAGGTTGGGGATCGCCAGCACGGCGTTGGCGCGGCCGTTGGCGCCGAGCACGCCGGCGAAGCCGGGCAGCGACAGGCTGATGTCGGTGACGCCGTCGTAGCCGAGGTCGAGCACCTTCTTCGGGCCGACCTGCGTGGTCGCCGGCGACGGCGTGATCGACAGGACCGCGAGGTAGCTGGCGCCCGGGTGGTACACGTCGACGAACTCGTAGTTCGCCGTGCCGCCGGGGAGCTTGCTGCCGGTCACCACGACCTCGTTGGTCGCGGCGTCGCGGCGCGTGCACCACGCCAGCGCGAACGGCTCGCTCGCGCCGAGGAAGCGCTGGCTCTGGAAGCGGATCGTGTACGTGCCGGTCTGCGGCGGCACGAACTGCGCGATCTCGAACGGGTTGGCGGCGCTCGCCGACGTCGCGACGAGCGTGCTGCCGAACCAGACCGTCATGTCGAGGTCCATCTGCAGCACGTCGGTCGCGTACGCCGAGTCGGCCTGCGAGAACCAGACCGCGCACAGCCGCGTCTCGTCGCCGCGGACGAGCGGCACGCTGACGCTGTACTGGCCGCCGGTGAAGCTGCCCGGCGTCAGCACGACGCGCTGGAACTGGCCCTTCGCGGCCGCCGACTGCGAAGCCGCCGCGTCGACGTGGCCCGAGCCGTCGCGGTCGCTCATCGCCGCGGCGCCCTCGACGTTGTGGAACGCGCCGGCCATCAGCAGCGCGCGCACCGTCTCCGGCTGCGCCTGCAGCACGGGCACCGTCTGCGCCAGCAGCGCGGCGACGCCGCACGTCACCGGCGACGCGTACGAGGTGCCCGAGCCCTGCGCGCCGATCCACGGCGACGCGGTCGTCGTGGTGGTGATCGTCGTGCCGCAGGCGGTGATCTCCGGCTTGTCGTGGCCCTCGACCGGATTGACCCAGCTCGACGACGACGACATCGCGTCGCCGCCCCAATCGAGCGTGTTGTTGTCGGTCGCGTTGCCCGACGCGGTCATGTTGAAGCCGCAGCCGGGCGTCGTGACGAGGCCGTCGGTGCCGCCCTGGTTGCCCGACGACTTGAACAGCATCACCGCGAACGTGCGGATGACGTAGTCGAAGTAGCGGTCGAGGAACTGGATCTGGCCCTTCTGGCCGTTCCACCACGAGCAGTTGCCGAAGCTGATGCCCTGCTGCATGCCCCAAGCCCACGCCTGCGGCGCGCTCGTGTCGCCGGCGGCGCCGTAGCTGTAGAGCTGCGCGAGGCCCGGCGCGGCGCCGGTGTGCGGCGCTTGGCGCGACGCGACGATGCCGGCGACCGCGGTCGCGTGCGCGGCCGCCGTGCCGGTGTTGCCGGCGACGATCGGCGGCAGGAACGGATTGGTCGTGGCGACCGGGGCGGTGTCGTTGATCAGCACCTTCACGCCAGCGCCGTTGACGCCGCGGCGGTGCACGGCGTCGGTGCGCGCCGTCCGGCTCGCCCACTCGTTGAACGCCGCCAACGACGCGAGCGACGCGGCGCCGCCCTCGTCGAGCGAGACCGGCGACGACCAGTACGCGAGGTCCACGTCGGCGCGGCCGGCGAGCTGGCGCGCGAGCGCCTCGCCGCAGCGCACGAACACGACCGGCGTCAGCGTGTCGTTGTGGGTCACCTCGCCGCCGAGCGCGGCGACGGCGGCCGCGAAGGTCGCGTTGCCCGGCGCGACCGCGGCCTCGGCGGCGCGCAGCGCGA
>JBEITC010000017.1:0-22315 GCA_040375075.1 Planctomycetota bacterium
CCGCCCCGGTTGTGAGTTCCCCACACCGGCGGCCCCCAAAATCCCGCACCCCACATCCCCCGGCCGGTGGCGACCCGGCGCCGCGACCAGCACAGCAGGCGCACGATGGTCGAACCCATCTACGACAAGATCAACGACTACGCTTCGGTGCCGATCCGTCTGGCCTCGCCCGAGGACATCCGGGCGTGGTCCTTCGGCGAGGTCAAGAAGCCGGAGACGATCAACTACCGCACGTACCGGCCGGAGCGCGACGGCCTGTTCTGCGAGCGCATCTTCGGACCTGAGAAGGACTGGGAGTGCTCGTGCGGCAAGTACAAGGGCATCAAGCACAAGAACATCACCTGCGACAAGTGCGGTGTGATGATCACGCACAGCCGCGTGCGCCGTAAGCGCATGGGGCACATCAACCTCGCTGCGCCGGTCGCGCACATCTGGTTCTTCAAGGCCATGCCGTCCCGCCTGGGCACGCTGCTGGGCCTGAAGACGGCGAGCCTCGAGAAGGTCATCTACTTCCAGGACTACATCGTCATCGAGCCAGGCGACACGCCGCTCAAGCCGCAGCAGCTGCTGTCGGAGGACGAGTACCGTCAGTCGCGCCAGAAGTACGGCATGGCCTTCCAGGCCGGCATGGGCGCTGAGGCGATCCGCGAGCTGTTGCGCCGACTCGATCTGCCGACGCTGAGCGAGTCGCTGCGCGAGGACCTCAAGCGCACCGAGAGCAAGCAGAAGATCAAGGACATCATCAAGCGGCTGAAGACCGTCGAGATGCTCCGTGACTCCGGCAACAAGTCGGAGTGGATGATCCTCGACGCGATCCCGGTGATCCCGCCGGACCTTCGTCCGCTGGTCCCGCTCGACAGCGGCAACTTCGCGACCTCGGATCTCAACGATCTCTATCGTCGCCTGATCAACCGCAACAACCGGTTGAAGAAGCTGCTCGACCTCAATGCCCCAGAGGTCATCATCCGCAACGAGAAGCGGATGCTGCAGCAGTCGGTCGACGCGCTGTTCGACAACAACCGCTGCCGTCGCCCGGTCCTCGGCTCGAGCAACCGTCCGCTCAAGTCGCTGACCGACATGATCAAGGGCAAGCAGGGCCGCTTCCGCGAGAACCTGCTCGGCAAGCGCGTCGACTACTCGGCGCGTTCGGTCATCGTCGTCGGCCCCGACCTCAAGCTGCACCAGTGCGGCTTGCCCAAGATCATCGCGCTGGAACTGTTCCAGCCGTTCATCATCCGCCGCCTCAAGGAGCTCGGTCACGCCGACACGATCAAGTCGGCGAAGAAGATGCTTGAGCGCAAGGACGAGGAAGTCTGGGACATCCTCGAAGAGGTCATCCAGAACCACCCGGTCCTGCTCAACCGCGCTCCGACGTTGCACCGCGTCGGCATCCAGGCATTCGAGCCGGTGCTGGTCGAAGGCAACGCGATCCGCATCCACCCGCTCGTCTGCTCGGGCTACAACGCCGACTTCGACGGCGACCAGATGGCAGTCCACCTGCCGCTGTCGTTCGAGGCGCAGATCGAGGCGTCGACGCTGATGCTGTCGACGAACAACATTTTCTCGCCAGCGCACGGCGGTCCGATCATCGCGCCGAACCAGGACATCGTCCTCGGTTGCTACTGGCAGAGCCTTTCGCGTCCGAACGAGATCGGCGAAGGCAAGCGCTTCGCCAGCCGTGACGAGGTGTGGATGGCCTACTCGGCCGGCAAGATCCACATCCACGCGCGCATCAAGGTTCAGTTCGTCGCGGGCGTCGAGATCCGCAACCAGGGCAACACCGTGGTCACCGACGGCAAGGAGCCGGTGGAGACGACGGCTGGTCGCATCATGTTCAACGAGATCCTCGAATCGGGGATGCCGTTCTACAACCACGACCTCGACAAGAAGGGCCTCTCCAGCATCATCGCCGACTGCCACCTGCGCCTTGGTCGCGATGCCACCCTGCGCTTGCTGGACAGCATGAAGGAGGCTGGGTTCAAGGCGGCTACGCGCGCCGGTCTTTCGTTCGGCAAGGACGACATGGTCGTCCCGCCGAAGAAGGACAAGATCATCGCCGACACGCAGCGCGACGTGGAGAAGATCCACCTCGCGCACAGCCGCGGCATCATCACCGAGGGCGAGCGCTACCTGAAGGTCATCGACGCGTGGACGCACGCGCGCGAGAAGATCGGCGAGGACATGCTGCACGAGCTGCGCAATGACACGCGCGACGGGCGGCTCTACGTCAACCCGATCTTCTGCATGGTGATGTCGAAGGCGCGTGGCTCGGTCGAACAGATCCGCCAACTCGCCGGCATGCGCGGCCTGATGGCCAAGCCCTCGGGCAAGATCATCGAGCAGCCGATCAAGGCCAACTTCCGAGAAGGCCTGCGCGTTCTCGAGTACTTCTCGTCGACGCACGGCGCCCGCAAGGGTCTGGCCGACACGGCGCTCAAGACGGCTGACTCGGGCTACCTCACGCGCAAGCTGGCGGACGTCTCGCAGAACGTCGTCATCAGCATCGACGACTGCGGCACCGAGAACGGCGTCGAGAAGGGCACCGTCTACCAGGGTGACAAGGTCGCCGTGAGCTTCGTTGACGCGGTCCGCGGCCGCGTTGCCTTGCACGCGATCGTCGATCCGATGACCGAGGATGTCATCGTCGACAAGAACGGCCTGATCACCGTCGACATCGCCAAGCGCATCGAGCGCGTGGCCAGCAGCGAGAGCATCCGCGTTCGTTCGCCGCTCACCTGCGAGTCGTCGATCGGCATCTGCGCCAAGTGCTACGGCATGGACCTTTCGCGCAGCGCGATGGCCGAGCCGGGACTCGCCGTGGGCATCATCAGCGCCCAGTCGATCGGCGAGCCTGGCACGCAGCTGACGATGCGCACCTTCCACATCGGTGGCACGGCCTCGAAGAAGGTCGAGGACTCCGAGATCCGGAACAAGCGCGCCGGTCGCGTGCAGTTCGCCAACCTCACGACGGTCGAAGCGCCGGCGGAGGAGACGAAGGGCAAGGGCGGCACGCACTTGATCGCGCTGAAGCGCAAGGGCGAGATCCTCATCATCGACTCGAAGGAGCGCGAACTCGAGCGTCACGCCATTCCGCTCGGCGCCGTCATCCACGTGGCCGACGGCCAGGAGATCAAGGAAGGCACGCCGCTGTGCGCCTGGGATCCGCACCACAACCCGATCCTCGCCGAGGTGTCGGGCTTCATCCGCTACGAGGACATCCTCGAGGGCAAGACGTTCCGCACCGAGCGCGACGCCGAGACGAAGGTCCAGCGCAAGGTCATGATCGAGCACAAGGGCGACCTGCACCCGCACTTGATCATCGAGGACAAGAACGGCAATCGTCTGGCGATCAACCCGGTGCCCGAGAAGGCGAACATCCTCGTCGAGAACGGCGAGGAGGTCGAAGCTGGCAAGCTTCTCGCCAAGACGCCGCGTGAGATCCAGGGCACGCAGGACATCACGGGCGGTCTGCCGCGCGTGACGGAACTGTTCGAGGCTCGTCGCCCGAAGGATCCATCGGTCCTGTCGGAGATCGACGGCGTCGTCGAACTTGGCGACAAGCGCCGCGGCAAGCGCACGATCGTCGTCAAGGGCGATGGCGGCCTCGAGCGTGAGCACCTCGTGCCTCAGGGCAAGAACCTGCGTGTCCACCGTGGCGACCACGTGAAGGCCGGCGAAGCCCTCGTCGACGGCCCGTTGGTTCCTCACGACATCCTCGCGATCCAGGGCGAGAAGTCGGTGCAGAACTACCTCCTCCGCGAGATCCAGACGGTCTATCGCGCGCAGGGCGTCAGCATCGACGACAAGCACATCGAGATCATCCTCGGCCAGATGATGCGCAAGGTGCAGGTCGAGGATCCGGGCGACAGCGACTTCCTGCCGGGCGCGGTGGTGGACAAGTTCCGCTTCCGCGAAGCCAACGCCCAGATGCGCAGCCAGCGCAAGAAGCCGGCGACGGCGGCTCCGCTGCTGCTCGGCATCACGAAGGCCTCGCTGCAGTCCGACTCGTTCATCAGCGCCGCGTCCTTCCAGGAGACGACCAAGGTGCTGACCGAGGCGGCGCTCGCCGGCAAGCGCGACGAGCTGGTCGGTCTCAAGGAGAACGTCATCCTCGGCCACCTCGTCCCGACCGGTACGGGCTTCCGCAATTACCAGAAGACCCGAGTCCGCAAGAACGTCGACCTGCAGGCGGCGGCCGAGGAGATCGGTCGTCTCAGCAAGCAGGGCTTCCTCGACGAAGGCGGCCCGGTCATTCGCCTGGAGGGTATCGACCCGCCGGAGCCGACCCGTCAGGAGGCCGACAAGGCCTGAATCTCGCGTCCCGCAGCGCCGCTGGCGCCGCGGGACGGGAGTCCCATCGGCGGGTGGGGTTGCAAACCCGCCATCAATCTCTATCGTCTCGCGCCCTCATTCCCGGACTGCCTAGCCAGATGCCCACGATCAATCAGCTCATCCGCAAGGGTCGGAAGAAGATCACGTACAAGAGCAAGTCGCCGATCCTCGATGCCTGCCCGCAAAAGCGTGGTGTGTGTCTGCAGGTCAAGACGATGACTCCGAAGAAGCCGAACTCGGCGCTGCGCAAGATCGCGCGCGTGCGCTTGAGCAACGGCAAGGAGACGACCGTCTACATCCCTGGCGAGGGCCACAACCTTCAGGAACACTCCATCGTCCTGATCCGAGGCGGTCGCGTTCGCGACCTCCCCGGCGTGCGCTACCACGTGCTGCGCGGATGCCTCGATGCCTCGGGCGTCGAGAATCGCCGCCGTAGCCGCAGCAAGTACGGCGCGAAGCGCCCGAAGAAGTGACCTGACCGACGTTCCGACCGCGCGAACCAGCCAACCGCCAGACCGATTCTCCGATGCCTCGTTCCTACAAGTCCACTGAAGTCTTCCTCAAGGGCGACCCCCGCTACAACAACAAGCTGGCCAGCAAGATCATCAACAAGATCATGCTGCAGGGGAAGAAGAACACCGCGCAGCGCCTCTTCTACGACGCCGTCGACACGGTGTGCAAGAAGGTCGAGGGCTCCGACCCGATCAACGTCTTCACGACGGCGATCGAGAACATCAAGCCCCGCGTCGAGGTCCGCAGCAAGCGCGTCGGCGGCGCCACCTACCAGGTCCCGCGTGAGGTCAACAAGCGCCGCCAGCAGAGCCTGGCGATCCGCTGGCTGGTCGACGCGGCTCGCAGCAAGCGCGGCAAGCCGATGGCGAAGTCGCTCGCGGAGGAGATCTTCGACGCGTTCAACAACCAGGGCGCAGCCGTGACGAAGAAGGAAAACGTCCACAAGATGGCCGAGGCGAACAGCGCCTATAGCCACTTCGCCTGGTGATCCGGGACTTCCCCGGATGATCCGGCGCGTTGCCGGATGTCCGGTGGCATCTCGCGCACGCTCGCATCTCTGGCCGGCGCGCATCCAACGAAGCTTCGAGGCCGCCCTGGGCGGCCTCGTTCGTTTTGCGGCCGTCGCCGGAAGATCCGGTCGCCCGACTCGTCTCAGCGACGAAAGCGTTGCTGTGACGCCTTCGCCCGCCTGCTAGGCTCTGCGCCCGTCGATGAAGCTTCCTCTTCCGCTGCTGCTCTACTGCGCCTCTGCCGGACTGTTCGCCCTCGCCGGCTGGACGGTCTACGAGATGCTGCCGATGTGGAAGGAGGAAGTGCGCACCAAGGCCACGACCGACGGCCAAGCAGAAGGCAAGTCCCTGATCGACAAGGGCAGGTCGCGCGGCGCCCGGACGGCAAATTGGGTGTACTCCCGCGAAACCGAGCCGTGGTGGGCGAGTCTCAAGAAGACCAACTGGACCGGCAAGCTGCCGCCGCCGCCGCCAAAGACGGCGGAACAGATCGCAGCCGAAGCCCCGCCCCCGGTCGTCGTCGATCAGCGTCCGCTCGAGCAGGTCATCGAACTCGTCTCCCTCGTTTACGACGGCCAGTTCGCTGGCAAGGGCGGCAACTCGCACGTCATCGTCCGCTACAAGCCGGAGGCGAACGTGCAACCCCCGGATTGGTGGGTGAAGGAGAACGTGGTTACGGCGTCCGCATCTCCTGCGACGCGCCCGGCGCAAGCGCCTCGTGACACGGCGCCGAATCGCGGCGGCCGAGGCGGACGTGGCAACGCGGCTGCCGCCGGTGCGGCAGCAGGGCCGGCCCCGACCTCGCCGATGCCGACCGCTGCTACCGCCGGCGCCGGCATTAGCGGTCGCGAGGTGCTGCAGAAGATCTGGGTCGCGGATGGTGGGGACCAGCGCCGGAGCGCCCAGCTCTGGCCGGTCAAGTCGAACGACGGTCGCGAACTCGGATCCATCCGGCTCGCCCGCGTTGCTCCCGACGCGCAGTCTGCGTACTTCGTGCGCGAGCTGCCGCCCGCGCGTCCGGGCGAAGCGGCTCCGCCCGCCAAGGAGGAGGAGTTGATCAAGACGGTCGCCGACCTCTCGCAGGACATCCTGAAGGAACTGCGCGTCCTGCAGGGGCGGACGAAGGAATCGTCCGGTGAAGCAAGGCCTCCGCTCGCTGAAGTCGTCGACACCGCGCCGAAGTGGGTAGATGTCGAGGAGACGACGCGCGATGGCAACCGCTTCAACATCGGCCGCAAGGACGAGCAGCGGTTCCGTGACGACTCCGATGCGATGCTCGAGCAGGTCACCGTCGACACCTACGTGTCGCGTTCGGGCGCGCGGGGCCTCATCGTCAAGGCCGCCGACCAGCAGATCGCGGGCAGCCTCGGTGTCGTTCCCGGCGACGTCCTGATCGAGGTCAACGGCCAGAAGGTCGAATCGAAGATGCAGACCGTCGCGCTCGTGAAGGACGACTACCGTCGCGGCGTCCGCAACTTCGTCACGAAGTGGATGTCGAACGGCCAGATCGTCGAGCGCAGCTACACGGCCCCGAACCGCTGAGCACCGTCATCGCAGGCCCAAGGATGACGGGCTCCGCAAGCATCGTCACGGTCGATTGCGGCAACAGCACGATCGACTGCCTTTCCCACGCGTCCGGCGAGCGTCGACGCATTGCGCGCGACGTTGGTGCAGCCGATGCGTTGCGCGGGTTCCTGCGCTGCGAGGCGCCAACTCGCTTGGTCGTTGCGAGCGTGGTGCCCGCAAGCCTGGAGCAGGTGCGTGACGTGGCGGCCGAACTCGGCGTAGGAGTCGCCGTCGCCGGCGTCGATCTCTCCTGTCCCTTGCGGATGGCCTACGAGACACCGGCGACCCTGGGCGTCGATCGTTGGGTCGGATGCGTCGCAGCGCACCTAAGGTTCGGGCGCGCCGTCGTCGTCGACTGCGGCACAGCCACGACCGTCAACGCAGTCGACGCCGACGGGACGTTTCTCGGCGGGCCGATCGGTCCCGGCCTGCCGGCGTTGGTCGCGGGAATGGCTCATGCCACGCCTGCTCTGCCAGCACCCCGCCTCGACGTCGAGACGGTCGATGCCGCCGCGCGCAGCACGCAGGCGGCCGTCGACGCCGGCGTGCTGCTCGGCTACTGCGGTCTCGTCGAACGGCTCGTCACCAATGTGCTCGCCTCGATGCCGGCCGAGGCGGTCTTCGTGCTCACAGGCGGCAACGCCGAGCGATTCCTCCGCCATTCCCGCTTGCGCGCCGAGCACGTGCCCGACCTCGTCCATCGTGGGCTTGCTCGCCTCGCAGAGTTGGCATGGAACGGCTGACTCCCGCCGGCATGGCTGGCGTCGCCGTGTACCGGTTCGCGCCCGAAGAAGTGCGATCGCTGGCGGCGCGCATCATCCCTGCGACCGCGATGGCGGTCGCCGCGTCAGGCCGGCCGGCGCGCGCTACCTGGCAACTCGATGGCGGCGTGCGCGACGAAGTCCTCGTCGTTGCCGGTGGCGACGCGGGCGTCGAGGTCCATGCCCACGGCAGCCTCGTCATCGATGCGGCGGCCCAGGCGACGTTCGGGCTCCTGCCGCCGCGCGCCACCCGCGCCGCCGATCGATTGCTGCAGTCGGCGCTCGGACGCGCGCAACTCGAGTTGGCCGTCGAACAGAAGGGCTACGATCACGTTGCGGAACTCGCGCGTCTCGCCTGCCTGCCTGCGTCGGTGCGCAGAGCGGCGATCGCCGCGGCGTTGGAGCGATCCCGCGTCGCGATGGCGCACGCTGCGCCCGAGCCGTTGCACCTGATCGGTCGCCAGAACGCCGGCAAGTCGACGTTGTTCAACAAGTTGCTCGGACGCGAGCGTTCGCTTGCCGGCGCAACACCTGGCCTGACGCGTGACGCGGTCTCGGAGTCGGTGGCGCTCGATGGGTATCCCTACGTCCTGCACGATCACGCCGGCGAAGGCGATGGCCTCGATCCCGTCGACGTTGCAGCGATCACGCGATCGCGCGCAGTCCGAGCCAGCGGTCTGCGCGTGCTCGTCGTCGACGGCTCGGTCATGCCAGCCGAAGTCGACCATGCGCTCGCCGCGATCGCTCACGTGGTGATAGCTGCCAAGGGAGACCTGCGCCCGTCGCCGTGGCCTTCGAGCTTCCCCTACGCCGGGCGGTGCAGTCCGCTGGAGGATCCAGTGGCCGAATTGCAGCAGCGGGTAGGCAGCTGGTTGCGCGCCGCCCGCGGGCTGCCGGCGGCTGGGCGAGTGGGCGGCTTCGCCGCGCTCGACGACGCCGAGTTCGAGGCGTTGCGCGCGCTCGTCGAGACGGCCGGCTAGCGTCGCAGCACGCATTGTCCCGCACGTCGTGCGGCGGCATGATCGCCCGCCCCGATGGCCGTAACTGCAAAGCGCGACCTCGTCTCCATCGAGGATCTGAGCACCGCCGAGATCCTCGAGCTCTTCCGGCACGCGGACACGTTCCGCGACGATCTCCGTGCGTGGTCGCACATCTGTCGCGGCACGATCATGGCAACGCTGTTCTTCGAGCCGAGCACGCGCATGCGGCTCAGCTTCGAGTCGGCCATGCACCGCCTCGGCGGCGGCGTGATCACGGCCGCGGACGAGAAGAACACCAGTCGCTCGAAGGGCGAGTCGCTTGCCGACACCGTTCGCGTCGTCGGCGGCAGCTACGCCGACATCCTCGTCGTCCGTCACCCGGAAGATGGCGCTGCGCGCGTCGCGGCGCGGTACGCGCGCGTGCCCGTCGTGAACGGCGGTGACGGCGCGCATGAGCATCCGACACAGACGCTGTGCGATCTCTACACCCTGTGGAAGGAGAAGGGGCGGCTCGAGGGGCTCGAAGTCGTGCTGTGCGGCGATCTGCGCTACTCGCGAACGATCCATTCGTTCTGCTACGCGCTGGCGCGATTCGGCGCGAACATCGTCACGATGCCGTATCCCGGCTTCGAGTTGCCGGACTACGTGCTGCATCGACTCCGCCGCGAGTTCGGCGTGCAGGCAGCGGCCGCGTCGGTAGCCGATCTGCCTGGAATCGCCGGCAGCAGCAACGCCGCGGCCTACCTCACCTCGAGCAAGCCGCACCAGTTGGCGTTGTTCACCAACCTCACCAACTTCGAGGTGAACCGGATCGACGCGATCTACATGACGCGGGCGCAGCGCGAGCGCCACGTCGGCGAGGACACGCGCAACTATCCACGGCTCACGCGCTCGACCCTCGGCGCCGCGGCAGCGAAGGACGCGCGGATCATGCACCCGTTGCCCCGCGTCGACGAAATCGACTACGACATCGACGATGACCCTCGCTCGGTCTACTTCCGGCAGGCGGAGTTGGGCGTGCCGATGCGCATGGCGTTGATGGCGTTCCTTCTCGGCAAGATCCAACTCGATGCCAAGCCGCCCGAGTCCCTGTCCGTGACGCCGGGCGTGGCTGCGGGAGCTGGTTTCCGGTGCCGCAACGAGCGCTGCATCACCAACAACGAAGGCGTGCGTTACCTGACCCGCGACTTCCGCCTTCGTGATGACGAGCAGCCGCCGGTGCTCTCGTGCGCCTACTGCGAGCGGGAAGTGGAGGCGCGATATGTCGGTAACCCTCTTTCGCGCAAGGCTTTCCGCTTCGGGGCGTCGGGGGCAGTTGAAGTCCCGCGTCCCGACCGCGTGTACTTCGAGTCCGAAGACCAGGCGCAGGCCGCCGGCTTCCACTGCGAGCCGTAGACGCTAGGCCCAGGTGCAGCGACTGCCGGAGTCGCTTCCGGCGTCGCTCCCTACGCCGAGCGAAACCGCGCACCTAGCAGGGCGGGACCGCCCGCCGACGCTCGCCCCAAGTGGCTGCCGGTGCCGCCTAAATCGAGGCGGTTCCCCTGGTTGTGGGTTCTTGAAGCAAGGCAGTGTTGCGGCATGATGTTTGGAGCCCCTCGACACGTCGAACGCCTCCTGACTCGCCCTTGGCATGGCAGGGTGCGTTCGGCCACTTCAGCCGCAACGCATGCCTTCGTGTGCGCGCATCGTGCGCGCACCGTTGGTGCGCATGGCGGCGTTGTGGTCGTGCCCTTGGGACCGCGAGGACTCGCCCTCGTCGCGGTCGTTGATCCACGCATCGCTGCTCCGAACCATGGTCCACCTCCGTAGCGCGTCCTGGCGTCTGAACGCATTCCGCAGCGCCGGCCCTGTCGCCGCCTCCGCGCGTCCCGCCGCGATGCCGTTCGCGACCGGGCTGATCTGTCTCGTCGCGGGCGCATGCAGCGGTGGTGGCACGACCGGCAGCGGCACTGGCGCCGCCGGCGGGCAGCCCGAGCTGATCAGCGTCGAACACGGCCGTCTCGTCGACGTGTACGGGCTGCAGGTGACGGCTGAGGGCGCAGCGATCGCGCTCTATCGCAAGGACGTCGTCATCGGCGGCAACATCCAGGATCAGCGTCCCGCGAACTCGAGTCTGCGCGACGAAGAGATCACCTACGACTTCTTCGGCACCGATCCGGACACGCTGCAGCCGCGCCTGTTCATCACGCGCGACATGGCGAGCGACGCGTTCCGCACGGCGTTCGGCGCCCTCGACGATCAGTTGCGCGAAGTGTCGCCGCTGCTCTACAGCACGACGCCGGGCGCGTCGCCGTACAGCGTGGTTGCCCGCAACAGTGCGATCCGGCTCACGTTCTCGCGCCCGCTCGGCCTCACCGACGAGTTCTTCGTCGAGCGGGACGCGCAGGGCCAGGTGGTCGGCCTGCGCAACACCGAAGCGGTTCAGTTGCTGAAGATCGTCGCCGACCCGGCGCAGCCGAACGGCTTCGTGCCGATGCCGGTCCGAGTCGTGGTGGGGGAGCGGGATCTGATCCTCGATCCCGTGCTGCTCGGCACCGAGGGGCAGCAGTACCAGACCGTCAACAACGCCGCGGGCCTCCCCGCGTCGGCGGATCAGGTCGGCGCCAACATCCGCATCGCGTTGGCCCTCGAGGGCCCACTGGCGCTGCCCAAGCTGCGCCCGGGCACCAACGACCTCTCCGGCCTGAACAACTCCGGTCGGCTTTCGATCGTCCGCGACTTCCGTTCGGGAAATGCGAACGACACGTCATCGGACATCGCTGGCGGCTTCGTCCGCGACCCGCTGCCGCTGCGCGTGCTCGGTGAGATCCCGTTCTTCCTCGAGAGCGTCGAGACGATCAACTCGTTCACGCAGGAGATCACGGTCTACAAGAACGGCTTGTCGCACGAGATCGACCGCGGCGACGTGATGCGCATCGTGACCGACGCCTCGGGCACGGCCTTCGGCAGCGCGGAGGTCGTCGTCGATCCGTCGGACGACTTGAACAACCCGTCCGTGCAGCACGTCCGCGTGCGCATCCGTCGCATTCCGGGCCTCGAGGCGCGCGATCCGCGGTTGCTGCCTGGCTATCCGTCGAGCCTGCCTGAGCGCGAGACGTGGTTGGTCGCGAATGCGCCGCGCGCCGTATGCGTCGCCGAGTTCACGGCCGGTGGCGCTACGGGTCGTGACGATCCGCGCAACTTCCTGTTGTTCTCGCCGGCGCCGTTGCCGCTCAACGGCGTGCAACCTGCGCCGAACGAGTTCGTCTCGCCGTTCGCCGGTGCGATCGTTCGGTTCACGAAGCCCGTGGACCGCAACACGGTGCGGTGGGCAGACACGTTCTTCTTCGCGATGCGCGACCTGACGACGTCGGACAGCATCGAGGAGTTCATCACCACGCGGCCGAATGCCCAGGGTGGCGTCGGCATGAATCCGGCGACCTTCAACATCGCCAAGTACCGGACGCCCTACCTGATCGAGGCGCAGGTCTTCGACGAAGACGGCTCGCAGACCTCGCTTCGCCTGCAGCCTACGTCGGGGTTCTTCCTCGACGACACGCTGCGCAATCCGCCGGCTGGCGCGGACTACCGCTACTTCCTCCACATGATCTCGGACTCGGAGGATGGCGGCATCAAGGACCTCGCAGGCAATCCGCTCGACTTGCAGGGCACGACCGCGGATCGCAGCAACAGCGTCGTGATCCCGTTCACCGTCGACACGCGCGTCAACGGCAACGTGCCGCTCTTCCCCGACAACCTCGCCGTGTCGGTCGTCCGCCGTTTCGCCAACCGCGACGAAGACGCGATGCCCAGCTACTTCCTTGCCAACGAGGTGCAGGGGACCACGCAGGGCAACATCGCCGAGGCCTACCCGCTCGAGGACCTCTTCGGCGGCTTCGTCTACCTGGACAACAAGCTGCAGGCGCGACCGACGTCCCGCACGCGCGTCGTCGCCGACAGCCTCAACCAGGCTCCGGTCGTGCAGAACACCCAGCCGGGGTCACTGCTCAATCCACTTGCGTGGTGCCCGCAGGCCGTCAGTTCCGAGGCGCAGATCGCCGCAAACTCTTCGACCAGCCTCGTCAACGCCGGCATCCAGAACCCGCTGAACCCCTTCGGCTGCCGCTTGCAGACGCTCTGGCGCGAGATCGACCTCAGCCTCTCGCGCACGGATCCGTTCGACTTCAACCTCGACATCGAGCAGA
Source organism: Planctomycetota bacterium (assembly GCA_040375075.1). Classification (GTDB taxonomy): domain Bacteria; phylum Planctomycetota; class UBA1135; order UBA1135; family UBA2386; genus UBA2386. The sequence goes on from JBEITC010000017.1 coordinate 12,846, forward strand.
TGTACTGGGCGCCCTACACGGCGACCAATCTGAGCTTCGACGAGTTCGACCGCGCGAGCCTCTGGCTGGGCCACTCGGAGTACCGTCCGGCTCCCTGCGTCGGCGACTTCAGCTCGCTGGCATCGCTGCCCGACAGCGGCCTGCGTAGCCAGTTCGAGCGCAACTTCGCCTGGAACCCGGCGCCCTCGGGCTCGGGCACGACGATCCAAACGCAGTCGACGCGGCGTGCCGCGTACGTCGACACGCCGCTCGTGATCGACCCGGCGACCGTCGTCTACGAGGCGAATCAGGTCAACCGGTTCTTGCCGCTGCCGACCTTCCAGCGTCCGTACTTCGTCTACCGTGACGAGACGGTCGTCGAGCAAGGCGGCAACATCGGCTCGCCATCGGACCTCAACGGCAACACCGTCGCGCCCTACGTCGCGTCCCCGTTCAACATGGGCCAGGGGCGCCGCTGGGTCGACAACACGGGCACCGTCCAGTTCGTGAACGCGTACTGGAACGACGCCACCAACCAGAGCCTCACGAGCGGAACCGACAACGTCACGGCCGGCCTCGTCGGCAACGTCGCGTTGCCGTTGCTCGCCGACTTCTGGACCTACTGCGACTCGTCCGAGTTGCCCGCTGGCGGTGGGTACATCGCGCTCGGCACCAACGGCTGGCAAGTCTCGGTCACCGTCCAGTCCGGACCGCAGCCGAACTTCCGCATCCTGAGCGCTGGCCGCCCGGCGGTCGGTTCGTCGCCGGCGCTGTGCCGCGGTCCCAACGACGCGGCGTGGAGCACGGCTTCGGGCGGTTTCGTCGGCGGCAGCACGGCGCCGACGTCGAACGCCGACAACACCTTCTATTGGATCATGATGGACGTCGTGAAGCGCCAGAGCGTGATCACGAACGGCTTCATCGACATCAACAATCCGCACCGTGTGCCTGAGGGCAATGCGGATCCGCGCCTTGGCCCGTTCTACCTCTCGAACGGCAACAGTGTCGTGCCGACGAACGTCGCTCCCCAGTTCAGCTACCAGTTCGATCCGCCGCTGTCGCAGCTGCCCGCCGGCACGTCGCTCGTGCCGCAGTTCCGCGGCGCCAGCGTCGTCGACGGCACGCCGTGGTACTGGAACGCGTGGATGAACACCGCTTCGCCGGTCTACCCGACCCCGAACTTCACCGCGGGAATGCGCACGCAGCTGCGTCCGACGGCGGCCAACTTCCCGCTCGACCCGTTCAAGGCCGGTGACGCGCACATCCGCAAGTGGGACACGCGCACCATTCCGGGCTCCACGACCGCCCGCAACTGGTGGACGTATCTCTACAACCGCACGGTGACGACGTACGTCGAGGATCCCAACGAGCTCCTCTCGCCGTCGTTCACGGCGCAGTTCGCCGGCCCCAACGAAGCCTTCACGCCTCGCGACATCCGCTACCTCAACTGGCGGTTCGTCACGAGCAACAACGTTGAAGCGAACCCGCCGGTCGCTCCCACGATCGAGACGTTCGCGCTCGCCTACCGCTTCCGGACCTTCTGATCCGGTGGTCATGCCCCGTCGCTGCGGGGCTCGTTCTTTTCACCGATTGTCGTTCTCGCTGGCGCGCAGGTCTTGCCTGTGCGCAGTCCCTCGACTTCAGGGCTCCCCGATCCTGAAGCCGTCGGCCAGTTCGCTCCTCGTGCCACCATCTCCCTGGTCGGCGTGCGGTGCGAGCCGGTCGCACAGCGTCGTCTGACCGAGTTCCTCCATGATCCGTGTGACCCCGACCCGGCTCCTCTCCCTGCTCTCCCTCGCGTTCGTCGCAGCCTGCTCGGGCGGCGGCGATGGCTCCGGCACTGGCGGCGCCAGCACGGGCGGAACCTTCCTCGTGCTGAGCACGGAGCCGAGTGACAACGCCACGTTGTTCCTCAACGACGCGATCCGGATCGACTTCAGCAATCCGGTCGACTTCGACTCGGTCAACCTGTCGACGTTCGCGTTCGAGGTGCAGGACCAACTCGGCAACGTCGTCGCAGAGCCGGTTGCTGGCGAGTTCGCGATCGGCACGAGCCCGGGAGACACGGCGCCCGGGCGGCGGCTGCTGTTCAACCCGCGACTGCCTTCCAACGATCTCTACACCAACGGCGGCTTCCGTCCTGGCCGCACCTACGTCGTCCAACTCGTGGGCGGCTCGGTGGTCAATGGCACGGTGTTGCGCGACCAGCGCGGCCGTCCGCTCGCGACGCCAGTCAGCTTCCGCTTCAACACCTCCAACGGGACGACTCCGGCGCAGCTGTTCCGGAACACCCTGCCCGGCGGCCCGCGCAAGTCGCAGCTGCTCGTCGCGCCTGTCACCGACACGAACGGCGCGATCTCGCTCAACAAGCTCGGCTCGTCCGGGGTCGAGGTCCGGCTCCAGTTCGACCAGCCCCTCAATCCGAGCAGCCTCAACGTCCCCGTCGCCATTCCGACGGACCCGTTGACGCGTAGCCCGAACAACCGCGGCCGCGTGTTCCTCGAGTACGACGATCCGGTGTTCGGCGAGAACATCTGGTTGCCGGCGGACGCGGAACTCGAGTCCAACACCCCGTCGGGATCGACGATGCTCCTGCGCCCGGTCGGCGTGTTGCCGAACAACGCGCTCGTCCGCGTCATCGTCGAACGCACGCTCGAGGACATCTCGGGTGAGTCGAACGTCGCCAACGCTGCGTACGACCGCGTCTTCGGCCAGTTCCGCACGCAGCGCTCGTACGACCAGCAGTTCGACGCCGTGGTCCAGGACTTCCTGACGACGGATCTCATCGACCTCGCCGCCGCATTCCCGGAGCCGACCGCGCAGGTCGGACCTGGCTACATCAAGGCCGGCTTCGAATTCGAGGGCACGGTCACTGGCGCGGAGTTCGAGCCGACGGTTCCCGAGACGGTCCTCAACACCAACTTCACCGTCGTCACGCCGAAGGAAGGCGCGCCGTTCAACGTGGCTGGTGGCGTGTTCAACTTCAAGAACGTGAAGATCCCGGCGGGCAAGGTGGTGCGCGGAACGGGCACCAACCCGATGGTCTTCCTCGTCACAGGCTCCTTCGAGGTCGCGGGCACCCTGTCGGTGCGTGGCTTCGACGGCGTGCGCGTGACCACCTCCGGCAACGCCAACGTGGCCAAGGCCGGCGGCGCGGGCGCGTGCGGCGGCGGCGACGGCGGCGCTGGCTCGCCGAGCACGACGCTGCGTGACCTCGCCGGCGCAACCGGCAACGGGCCGAACCAGGCGCCAGGCCAAGGCGGTGTCGGCGGCACGCTGTCCTGCATCGCGGGTTGCAATCGCGGCGCCGGCGGCGGTGGTGGTGGCCTGACGACCCAGGGCGATCCGAACTTCAAGCAGAAGACCCAGCCGCCGACGGCGACGGCGCCGTTCCCGGTCTTCCAGCAACAGACCGGCATCGGCGGCAACGGATGCAGCGGCGCAGGCGGCTCGGTCACGCGCAGCCTGCCAGGATCGGTCGCCGGCGCGACCGTCTTCGCCGACGCGCGCAGCGACAACAACTTCTTCGGCGTCGGCATCCGCTTCGATGGCACGGCACAGCGCATCCCCGGTGAACTCGCCGCGCCGGTGGGCGGCGGCGGTGGTGGTGGTGGTGGCGACGTCTCGAACGGCGGTTGCGACGTCAACGACGTCAACTTCGAGAACGACCTCTCCGGCGGCGGCGGCGGTGGCGGTGGTGGCGTCCTGATCGTCAAGGCGCTGGGCCCGATCATCGTCGCGGAAGGCGGCAAGATCGTCGCCGACGGCGGCAGTGGCGGCGACGGCGAGGCGACCGGCTCGACGGCCACGTCGTTGCGCGGCGGCGGCGGTGGCGGCGGCGCCGGCGGCATGGTGATCCTGATGTCGGCGACCCGCATCGACGTCAACGCCCGCGGCAACAACGGTCGCTTCCTCTACGGGGCAACGGCGGGCACCGACACCAACGACTTCGACTTCTCGATCTCGGCGGATGGTGGCGCGTGCGTCACGGCCGGAACCTTCGCGCCGACGGTCACGCGCAAGTACCAGACCGACACGACGGGCGCGATCCCGGCGACGTTGGCGACGCTGTACGACTCGGCGCCGCTCGGCGGCTTCGGCGGCATGGGCATCGTGCAACTGATGGCTCCGCCCGGGACCAACACCGACGGCACCAACACCCGCCTCGACGACAACATCAACGTCTTCCGTGCGTCGGTGCTGCAGTCGGGCGCCGGCAAGCGCAACCTGCTCGCGTGGCGCGGCTTCCCGAACAGCCTCGGACAGGGCGTCGACGATTCGGGCACGGTGGTCACGATCGGCGACAACGAAGGTGACATCCGACCGTCGCCGGTTCTGCTGCCCGCCCCGTTCGGCACCAAGACGCGCCTGCGTTCGCGCTGGATCGACACCGGCTCTACCGTTCGCCGCGGCATCCTCAGCGACGACAACTTGCCGCGTGGCATCATCGAGACGGGCAGCGTGCTGCGCGGCCCGCGCTACGAGTTCGCGGGACTCAGCGACTTCGACGGCGTGATCCAGACGGGCGCAACGAACGTCGGCTTCGCCAGCTTCCGCCGGCAGGGCAACACGGCGCTGGCGAAGTTCCCCGAGATCGTGCCGTTGTCCGACGTGCTGACGCAGCCCGTTGCGACGACGTACCAGGGCGATGCCGCTTACGTCGTCGACCTGACCGGCGTGGCCATCGGCCTCGGCACGACGCCGAACCGCTACACGGACTACTACGTCGAGCTCTACAACGATGCGAATGCCCGCCTCGACGGCTTCCGCATCCTGGCGCACACCGACCGCCAGCTGATCGTGGCTTCGGATGGTCGCGCGATGCCTGCTGGCGTCGACAAGGCGCGCGTGCTCGCCGAGTTCTACGAGATGATCACGAACGGCGTTCGTGGCCAGGGGCCGACCTACCTCGGCGCCAATGGCCAGCGCGTGCCGGTGGCGAACGTGAAGATCGGCTTCGCGTTCCACCAGGATCCCGCCAGCCTCACGGCGCAGCGCTTCCCTGCGAATGCGAACGAGTACCTCTACAACCTGAACGACGCGGCCGTGCAGGAGCAGATCCGCGCGCTCGGAGCCGCCTTCGTGCAGTGGGACATCCTCTTCGACACGGGCTTCAAGGAACTGGCTGGAGACATCCCGCCGGCGCTCTCGCCCGACACGCCCCGCCCGGAACTGCGGTTCCTGCGCGTGCCCTACCGCTTCTGATCCGCTCACACCCCTCGAACCCCGAACCAACCTCTGCGCGGTTCGCCTCCGTCGACGACGGTTGCGACCGCGGCAACCGGCCGGACGGCCCGTCCGGTCCGATCCACAGGTCTCAGAAATGAAGAACGCGATGATTCGATCCTGGGTGGGCCCGCTCGCCCTGGTCCTCGCCACGATGACGGCGTGCAGCGGCGGCAAGGCCGGTGTCGACGCCGAGAATGGTCGCCCCGAACTCGTAAGCGTCGAGATCGGGCGCGTGGTCGACGTCTACGCATACCGCCGCGCTTCGGCGAATCCGCTGGCGACGAACGCGGCGGACCGCCGTGACCGCAGCCTGCGTGACCTGACCCTCGTCGCTCGCGACGTCGTCGTGAATGCCGGCATCCAGAGCGAGTCGCTGTTCGACGCCGCGGGCAATGTGGTGCCCAGCGCCGACTACGAGTTCCTGCCGTTCGACAAGTCGGTCGGTCACGAGGAACTGCTGATCCTGTGGGACGACCGTCCGACGCAGGCTGCCGATGGCGAGGACAAGCGCTTCGCGGCCGCCCTGGCGGCTGCGCAATCGGGCCTCGGCGCGGTGCCGCCGTCGTACCGCGGCCAGAACACGCTGACCCGTCCGATCCCGATCGTGCCGCGCAACGCGGCGATCCGCCTGCGCTTCAGCGGCCCGATTCGTGCCGACGCGCAGTTCTTCACCGACAACCCGTCGGCGATCCAGTTGCTCGAGTTCAAGGGCGATCCCGCGGTTGTCGATCCGGCGAGCGCCTTCCGCATCCTGCCGTACCGCGCGATCCCGAGTGGCGACACGATCGTCCTCGACACGACGCTTCTCGGCGGCGAGGCCGGCACCGCGGGCAGCAGCCCTGGCCTGCCGCTGTCGTCGGACAACGTCACCGCCAACATCCGCATCGCGCTCCCGAGCCGCGGCGCGATCTCGCCGCAGTTCTACGTTCAGAACGACAGCATCCAGCAGTTGAACGGCGTCGACAGCGCTGGCCGCCAATCGGTGATCCGCGACTTCCGTTCGGGCAACCTCGCGGACGGCGCTGCTGGCCGCCTGCGCGAGCCCGAGTCGCCCGCGATCCAGGGCTCGTTCTCGATGGGCATCCTCGAGGTCGACCTGGCCAACAACCGCGTCCTGCTCGACAAGCGCGCCGCCTTCGTCCCGGTCCGCGGTCGCTATCCGTTCGTCGATGGTCCGCTGCTCGCTTCGAACCCCGTGCGTCCGCTCGGCCCGAACGAGGCGCCGATCCGTCGTCCGTTGATCCGCGGCGACATCCTCACGCAGACGGTGGAGGTGTTCGTCAACGGCGCCTTCGAGACGATCGAACTGCGCGCCGAAGTCCTGTCCAACGAGCGCATCGCTACGTTCAGCAACCAGGCGAACATCGGTCGCGCCATCAATCCGGTCCCCGGGGACTCGGGCCAGGGTGAACTGTTCCCCGACTGCTGGGTGCAGTTGCAGTCCGCGGCGCCTGCCGTCGACTCGGCAGGCAACGAGGTCCGTTTCGTTCCCAGCACGGAGCCCGGTGGCCGCGATTGCACGCTGCGTTCGGTGTACCACGACGCGGTTCCGTTCAATGGCGCCAGCGGCAACCTGACGGACCGCAACTGGCGCGTCCTGTATCCGCGGATCGAGCCGAAGCCCACCTCGGCGGCGACGGACGTGCAGCCGAACTCGTCGATCGCGATCGAGTTCACCAAGCCGATGGACCTCGACCAGGTCGATCCGACGGCCAACCTGCTGGTGACCAGCCGTCCTGTCTCGGCGGAGAGCTTCGCCCAGCAGATGACCGAGGCGAAGCGGGCCACCTCCCGCGTCGTCGTGACGCGCCTGACCGACCTCAACGGCGACGGCACGGTGTTGCGCCTGCAGCCGCCGCTCGGGTTCTTCCACAGCAATGGCCAGTCGGAGGCCTACAGCGTTCACGTGCGCCTCGGTTCGGCCGGCGTCATCGACCTGGCCGGCAACGAACTGCAGATCTTCGACGACCCCGCCGATCCCGCCGACAGCTGGTCGGTCGACTTCACGCTGAACGCGGCGTCGCCGTCGAACAACGTCGGCTGGAAGCCGTACCTGTTCGAAGCCGACGACGAGGACGGCACGCTGCCGGGCTCGGTCGACATCTTCGGCCAGTTCCGTCGTGAGAACGGTCGACTGATCGGCGCGACGGGCGTTCGCTTCGGTCGCTCGGCCGACGGCCAGAACCTCGGCTCCATCAGCCGCATCAACCGTGGCGAGTGCTGGGATCCGCGCAACCCCGTCGCCGGCGCCCCTGCAACCGGCAACACGTTGATCCCGCCGATCAATCCGGTCGACCAGGCCAACGTGCCGCACCCCGGCTTGCTGTACTGGCAGCCGACGATGTTCGACCAGGTCTTCCCGCCGAACGTCCCCAACGTCTACGAGTACAACCAGATCCTGCCGCAAAAGGTCGGTCGCGTGCTCGAGCCCATGAAGCCGCAGGGCTCGCGCATGCAGATCCGCTACCTCGAGGACGACTTCGCGCTGAGCTACCGCCAGCCGACGGACTTCGGCCTCGACGTCGAGCAGATGTACTGGTCGCCGTTCAACGACGAGACCGTCCTCTACGACGTCTTCGACCGCATGTCGATGTCGCTGAGCCACAGCCGGCGTCGTCCCGACGAGCACTGGTTCCTGAACCTCGTGCCGGATCCGCCGGAGTGCACGCTGGCCTGCGCCAGCATGAACAGCAGCCTCTCGAACGTGTTCAGCGACAACGTCCTCGAGGGCACGTCGCAGGTGCCGGTGTTCGAGGACGTCGTGTACCGCATCAACCCGAACGAGGCGTTCCGCGTCGCGGGCACCAACTTCGTGCCGTATCCGCGCTTCGATCGCACGTACACGTGGCGCGACTCGCGCCTCGTCACGGTCGACGCGACGGGCAACGTCATCGGACTCGGCGGCGCGCAGCAACCTTCGGCCGTCACCGGCTTCGAGGACTTCACCGCCAACGTCGACTCGCCTTGGATCCAGAGCGACCCGCAGGACCGCACCGGCGCCGCGCCGGTCGCTGACCCCGAGTTCTTCGCCAGCGGCGCGTCGATCTACACGCAGGATCCCGCTGACTTCATCGGCTTCCTGCAGCGCGACCACGACCCGATCACCCTGCCGCTGCTGCTCGACATCAAGGTGTTTCCGGACGACGCCGCGAACGGCATCGCTGCCGGTTCGAACTCCTTCCAGATGGCGCTCCTCGGCCCGCCCAGCTACGGCGCCGCGCCGTGGGGCGGTTACTACGACGGCGTGCCGGCGGGTTGCGGCGGCCTCGGGTACGGTCCGCGCTGGCCGCGGGTCCGCGTCCAGGCGTCGGGCGGTTTCGACCTGATCTCCGGTGCGCCGATCCTGGTCGACCCGGCGAATCAGCTGAACGCCCAGGCGAGCGTCGTCAAGGACGCCGGCTACGGCTCGGCCACGACGGCGCTGTTCACGGCGCCTGCTGGTGACGGCATGCTGCAGTGGGCGCGCGCCGACTTCGTCCGCAAGGTCTCGACGGTGACCTTCGGCTTCTTCGACACGCTGCAGCCGCAGCGGGCCCTGTTCGTCGACTCCGCCAACGTCGTGACGTCGGACAACGGCATCCCGAACCTGCTGGCGATCGACCCGACGTTGCGCATCAGCGATCTCGTCGTGCAACTCGACCCGCCGCAGATCCGGCAGCCGGCCGGCACGTCGGTCATCGTCGAACTGCGCGGCGCGAGCACCTTCGGCAACGCTGGCGCGCTCTACAACCCCGGCTTCACGGCCGGCGGTCAGGCTGCGAGCGACGCGTTCAACACGCGTGGCAACCTGCTGAATCCCAACTACGCCGCCGAGGCGTATCGCTACTCCACGGCGAACTTCGCCGGCGGTGTGCCGCGCGTCGCGGCGGAAGGCCTGACGCGTTACGTCACGGAAGGCCAGCTCGGCCTGATCCGCGATCCCGCGACCGGCCTGCTGCCGCGGTTCCTCAACGTGCGCCTGTCGATGAACAACAACGTCGAGGTGTCGCCGGCGTTGTCGCCGGCCCTGCGCAGCATGGGCATCGTCTACCGCGTGGGGACCAACTGACCCTGGCGGCGTACGGTGACGGCCAGTCGGCCGGCGGGGGGGGGGGGGGCGGGGGCGCCCCCCCCCCGGGGCGCCGCGCCCGGGGGGGGGGCGCCCCCCGGGGGGGCCCCCCCCCGCCCCCCCCCGCGGCCGCCCCCCCGCCGGCGCCCCCCCCCCCCCCCGCCCGCCCCCCCCCGCGCCGCCCCGGCGCCCCGCGCGCCCGCCCCCCCGCCCC
>JBEITC010000116.1:0-9270 GCA_040375075.1 Planctomycetota bacterium
GCCGCGCGCGCCTGGCCGCGCACCCGCTCGAACTCCGACCACGCCAGGACGGCGACGGCGCACGCCGCCACGGCGATGGCGGCACGGCGCGACAGCCCGTCGTCGCGGCGTTGGCTCACAGCTCGGCCCCTTCGCGCCGCGCGTCGTCACGCGCGGCCGGCGCCGCGACCGACGGCGGCAGCGCCGCCAACAGTTCGTTGCAGTCGGCGGCGAGCCCCTGCAGCAGGTCGCCGCGGCGCAGCCGGATCGGCGCCACGACCCCGCCGGTGCGAGCGCGCTGCAACGCCCGACGCAGGCGCAACTCGGGTCCGGCGACGGAGCGAGCCAGTCGCACGCAGTGCCATGCCACGGCGACGCCACTGGCCATGACGAAGCCGCCAACCGCGAACCACGTCGCCGCGCCGACGTGCGGCCGGTGGCCAGCGACCGCTGCGGCGAGCAGTCCATGGCAATGGACGGTCAGCGCCACCAGGGCGCCACCGAGCGCGACGGCCGGCGCCAGCAGGCTGAGCTGCAAGAGCCGTCCCCGCACGCCGCCGTCCTTTCGCCGCAAGTCGCCGTCCACGCGCATGCCTCCGTGCCATCGGGCCACCGCCGACCGCCCGTCCGGCGGCGTCGCCCGCGCGTGGATCGACCATCTGCTGCCGACGGCGACACCCCTGCATCAGGCGGCGTCCCCAAGTTGGACGCAAGATCCGTACCAGCCGATGCCGATGGAGGTTCCGCACGAGGAACCGAGGCAACGAACGAAGGAATCAACGACGATGAGCGATCCGACTTTGGCGCCCAAGCATGGCAAGCGTGCCACGATCTTCGCGGTGACGTCCGGCAAGGGCGGCGTCGGCAAGACCTCGCTGTCGGTGAACCTCGCTTGCGAGTTCAGCCGGCGCGGCCACCGCACCATCATCGTCGACACCGACCTCGGTCTCGCCAACGCGCACATCCTCGCCGGCATCAAGCCGACGCGGACGCTGTCGGACTACATCGACGGCAGGGCGGAGCTCGCCGAGATCATCGAGCAGGGCCCGTGCAAGGTGAAGTTCATCAGCGGCGGCAGCGGCGTGAAGGAGATGGCGAACCTCGACGACAACGGTCGAGCCCGCATCTGCGTCGCCGTCGAGGAGCTGACGCCGTTCTGCGACGTGATCCTGCTGGACACCGGCGCCGGCGTGTCGAAGGGCGTGACCGACTTCGTCAGCATCGCCGACCACACGATCCTCGTCACCACGAGCAACTTCGCGGCCATCGCGGATGCCTACGGCATCGTCAAGGTGGTCGTCCAAGAGGGGTATCGCAAGCCCATCCACTGCGTCGTCAACCGCGTCCGCTCGCCCGAGGAGGCCGAACAGGTCTTCTTGAAGCTGAAGGGTTGCACCGAACGGTTTTTGGCCTTCGACCTCAACTGGCTCGGCTTCCTGCCGGAGGATAGCTCCGTTGAGGGCGCGGTCTTGAAGCGCGCGCCCTTCAGCGAGGTCTTCCCGGGCAGCGTGGCCGCGCGCTACCTCGGCAAGCTGGTGGCCGGACTCGAACGCTATGTCGGGGACGGCAAGCCGGCGCCGCAGCCTGCGAAGATCTGAACGAACGCATTCGAAAACCGGGGAACAACGGGCGAAAGCCCGCAAAGAAAGGCAAAGGGAGAACTGGGATGACTCGCACGACGAATCTGGAGACGGTCCACAACACCACCATGGCCGCGAGCGAAGACGCGTTCGGCCGCCAGGCGAACAAGGGCATCCTCGCCGACCAGGTCGCCGAGGAGCTCAACGTGCCGCGCCGCACCGCGGCCCGCGTGCTCGACGCCGTCCTCGACGCCGTCAGCGAACTGCTGCGCGGTCGCGGCAAGGTGGCGGTCAAGGGCTTCGGCACCTTCGAGCGCCGCATCCGCAAGGGCCGCGCCTACAAGCACCCGCTGACCGGCGAGAGCATCGACGTCGCCAACAAGGAGACGATCATCTTCAAGCCGAGCGACCAACTGATCATCGACACGCGCACGGACGCCCCGGCGCGCCAGAAGAAGACCGGCACGCCGACGGACGACATCCTGTTCCAGGGCTGATCGGACGCGCGCGACGCGGCGCGAGCCGCCGTCGGGCACGCGAGGGGAGGCTGCGCGCAGGCGCCGCCTCCCCTCGTCGTTTTGCGGGGCATGCGCCGGCCGCTATCGTGTCCGACCGTGCCTCATTCCGCCGACCGCGAGTTCCAAGCCGCCTGCGTGCAGTTCGACGTGCGCCCCGGCGACGTCGCCGCGAACGCCTCGGCGCTGCAGGCGGGCATCGAGGAGGCCGTCGCCGCCGGCGCGCGCCTGTGCGTGCTCCCCGAGATGTGGGCGACGTCGTTCCTGCCGCAGTTCGACGACGACGTCGTGCAGCAGGCCGAAGCCGCCGAAGCCGAACTGCGCGAGCTGTCGCATGGCCACCGGCTCGTCGTCGTCGGCAGCAACTGCGAGGTCGTCGACGGCGCGGTCTACAACACGGCGCGCGTCTGGGACTGCGGCGAACTGCGCGGCACGTATCGCAAGATCCACCTGTTCTCGCCGAACCTGGAACACCGACGTCACGCCGCCGGCGAGACGCCCTGCGTGGCGGAGACGTCGCTCGGCCGCCTCGGCGTGCTGATCTGCTACGACCTGCGCTTCCCGGAACTGTCGCGGTTCTACTTCCATCGCGGCGTCGAGATCCTGGCGGTGCCGGGCCAATGGCCGGAGGCGCGCGCGCAGCACTGGCGCACGTTGTTGCGCGCGCGGGCGATCGAGAACCAGATGTTCGTCGTCGGCTGCAACCGCACCGGCCAGGAGCCGTCGCAGCGCAACGGCGAACCGATGGCCTTCCCCGGCGACGGCCGCATCGTCGATCCGATCGGCGACGTGCTGGCGGCGGGCTCGGGCGACGCCGGCGCGGTGGTCGCGCGGATCGAGCCGCGCAAGGTGCGCACGATGCGCCGCATCCTCCCGATCGCGCGCGACGTCCGTCCCGACGTCTACGAGCGGCTCTTCGCCGAGACCCTGTCGCTCATGCAGGCCAACGCTCGCAAGCCGAAGGCCACCGACGACGACGGCGCCGACTGAGTCGGGCTGGGATGCGCGCCGGCGGGCCAGGGATGCGGGCGCCGGCCTGGACGCTGGCCTGGACGCTGGCGGCCAGCGTCGCGGCCGCGCGCATCACTCGACGTAGGCCTGCAACTGGCGCAGCTTCGCCGGCCGCTTGATGCGACCGATCGCCGCGTTCTGCAGCTGGCGCACGCGTTCGGCGGTGATGCCGAGTTCGACCGCGATCTCGCCGAGCGTCTGCGGCTCGCCGCCGTCGAGACCGAAGCGACGCTGCAGGATGCGCTGCTCGCGCTCCGGCAGGTCGGCCATCACGTCCGCGAGCGCCTTGCCGAGATCGCCGACCGGCACCGACTCCGGCACCGGCACTGCCGACTCGTCGGGCAGCCGGCTCGCCAGCGAGCCGCCTTCCTCGCCGGACAGCTCGGCGTCGAGGCTGACGGCGTAGCGCCGCGTCGACAGCACCCAATCGACCTTGCTCGTCGGCACGCCGATCTTCGCGGCGATCTCCGCCGGCGTGAACGTGCGGCCGCTGCGGCGCCCTTCCTCCTGCACGCGGCGGATCTTGCCGAGCACCTTCTGCACCCAGATCGGCACGCGCACCGTGCGCGAGCTGTTGTAGAGCATCTTGAGCACGGCCTGGTGGACCCAGAACTGCGCGTAGGTGCGGAACCGGACGTCGCGGCGCCAGTCGAAGCCGTCGATCGCCTGGAAGAGCGACGCGTTGCCCTCCTGGATCAGGTCGCAGGTGTCGACGCCGAGGCCGCGGTAGCGGTTGACCGTGGTCAGCACGATGTAGAGCGAGCCCTCGACGTACAGCTGACGCAACTCGTCGAACTGCGCGACGATCGTCTGGAACCACGCGGCATCGAGTCCGCGCACCGGCCGCATGCTGGCCGCGGCCGCTTGCACGTCGCGCGCCGGTTGCTTCAGCAGCGCGACGATGGCGTCCTTGGCCATGCCGCTGCGCTCGAAGCCGTCGCGCAGGATCGCCGCCAGGAACTCGTGGCGGCGCGCCATGCGGAACTCTTCGGCGCGGTCCATCGCCGCGATCCGGCGAAGGTCATGCTGGTAGAAGGCCTCGCGCACGTCTGGCATTTCTGGCAGATCTGCCACATTGGCCGACGCCTGGCGGGCGGCACGGTAGCCAGCGAGGTCCAGCGTGGCACGGGCGCGGCGGAAGGCCGCCACCCACTTTGCGACCGCGCCCTCGAAGGCATCGGTGGCGACGTCCAGGATGGCATCCAGATCCGCAACCGCAAGCAGCTGCTTGGGTTGCAGCTTCGACGGGTTCAGGACTGCGAGCAGCTTGGCGAGCACCATGGCGTGACCTCGGGGGCGCGTTCGACCTGTTCGGTTGCGCGGATGCAAAGCCTTGGGCGGGATGCCCGCTAGCCCTCTCCGCTGCGAACGCACGCAACCACGATCAACTGCCGTGCCAGACTCCCGCCGGCCGGCGGCGCGCTCACTTGCGGCGCAGCAACATCGCCAACACCAGCAGCAGCACGGCTCCGCCCCCCACCAGCAGCGGCATCGGCAAGCCAGCGCTCGGCTGGACGACCGGCCTTGCAGCGTCCGCCGACTCCGCCGGATCGGCTGCGGCCGGCGCCAGCGCCGGTGCCGGCTCCGGCACGACGACGTTGCCGGCGAGCAGGCTCGGCTTGCCCGCGCCAGCCGCCGCGTCCGCAGACGACGTCGGCGCAGTCTTCGGCGCCGACGCAGCGTCTGGCGCCGGTTCGACCACGGGCGCGGCGAAGCCCTGCACCGCCGGATCCGGCACGCTGCCGACTTCGATCTCGAGCGAAACGCGGTCGAGGAAGCGACCGATCGGCTGCGCGGTTCCGCCGTCGAAGAGATCGAACTTCATGTCGACCGAGGCGATGTGCTTGCTGCCCATCGCCGCGTCGGCCGCCATCGTGACGGGCAACTCGAAGATCGCGTAGTTGTCGTAGACCGGCCGACCGACGTAGGCCGCCGCCAGGCGACCAGGCGATGCCGGCTGGGCGACGATGGGGCCAAGGACGAGGGCGCCCTGCTGGGCCGGCGCGACGAGTTCCATCGGCGCTGGCGCCGGCATCACAGTGTTGCCCTGCAGTGCCGCCAGCACCCGGAGCGTGCCACTCTGGCCGGGCAGCAGCTTGGCCGGCGCGACCGACGCGCTGAATCGGCAGTAGGCCGACGCGCCGCTGGTGATGTTGCGCGCCATCCGCTGCTCGGGGGTCAGGTTCTCCTCCGGAACCTCCCCCTTCTCGCCCTTCAGCCCTTCCTTGCCGCCGCGGCCGCGCTCGCCTTCGACCGCCCGGACGTCCGGCTCGCCTCCCACTTCTTCGACCTGACACGGCGCGACAGCGACGAGGAACGCAAGGCACAGCGGAAGGCGAAGCATGGGTCGGTGCGGCGAGGGTATGGCGTCGGAGCGCAACGCCCAAATGGTAGCGCGGATGCTCCGCCCTGGGACGCGCGGGCGACGCCGTTCTTCCCGGTCTGAGAGCCGCGCGGCGGCTTCCCACCTTGAAAGAGCCCCATTTTGTGGCTACTCAGAGCGGCCCGAATGGCCTCACCGACCGCAACTCCGACCGAGGCCAGCGTCCTCGAAGCCCTCCGCTCCGTGCAGGACCCGGACCTGCACCAGGACATCGTCACCCTGGGCTTCGTCAAGGACTTGCGCATCTGCGGCGACAACGTCGCCTTCCAGATCGAGCTGACGACCCCCGCTTGCCCGGTCAAGGACCTGATGAAGAGCCAGGCCGAGCGCGCCGTGAAGGCGCTGCCCGGGGTCGGCAGCGTCGCGATCGAGATGACGGCGCGCGTGACCGCGAGCCGCCCGATCCTCGGCAACAAGGGCGTCATCCCAGGCGTGAAGAACGTCATCGCGGTGTCGTCCGGCAAGGGCGGCGTCGGCAAGTCGACGGTGGCCGTCAACCTCGCCTGCGCGCTGCAGAAGACCGGCGCCCGGGTGGGCATCCTCGACGCCGACGTGTACGGCCCCAACGTCCCGCTGATGCTCGGCGTCACCGGCCAGCCCGCCGTCGTCGACAAGAAGATCGTGCCGTTCGAGCGCCACGGCCTGCAGGTCATGTCGATGGCGCTGCTGGTCGCCGACGACCAGCCGGTGATCTGGCGCGGGCCGATGCTGCACAGCGCCGTCCGCCAGTTCCTGTTCGACGTCGCGTGGCACGACCTCGACTACCTCGTCGTCGACCTGCCGCCGGGCACCGGCGACGCGCAGTTGTCGCTGAGCCAGCAAGCCCACCTGATGGGCGCCGTGATCGTCACCACGCCGCAGGACGTCTCCGTCCTCGACGTGAAGAAGGCGATCCGGATGTTCCAGACCGTCAACGTGCCGATCCTCGGCGTGGTCGAGAACATGGCATGGTTCACGCCGCCCGGTCATACCGAGAAGTACCGACTGTTCGGCGAGGGCGGCGGCGAGAAGATCGAACGCGAGTTCGGCGTGCCGCTGCTCGGCCAGATCCCGATCGAGATCGCCGTCCGCGAAGGCGGCGACGGCGGCAAGCCGATCGTCGTCGCCGCGCCCGAGTCCGCCAGCGCGAAGGCCCTGGCCGCGATCGCCGGCAAGGTCGCCCAACGCATCAGCATCCAGAACGCAGAGTGAGCCCGATCACCGACTGAGACCTACGCCATGAACAACCCGACCAACACGTCCAGCAAGCCCCGCTTCTCCGCCAGTTCGACCATGCTCGAGTGCCTGACGGCCGACCCGTCGCTCGGCATGGTGCTCATGCGCGACTTCCACCTCGGCGGTTGCCGCAACTGCGGCTTCAACCCGCACGACTCGATCGAGGCCGTCGCCATGGCCAACGGCATCCCGACCGACCGCCTGGTCGCGGCGATGAATCGCGAAGGCTGAACCCCGCCTCGAACTTGCGCCAGGACGCCGCGCGGCCACAATCCGCGCGCGGACCAGTCCGCCCAACCGAACCATGGTCAGCGAAATCACCGACGACAACTTCCAGAGCACGCTGCAGACGGCGAAGACGCCCGTGCTCGTCGACTTCTCGGCCAGTTGGTGCAAGCCGTGCGCGGCCTTGGCCCCGACGATCGAGAAGGTCGCCACCGAGTACACCGGCAAGCTCGCGGTCTACAAGATCGACATCGACAACGCGCCGGAGTCGGCGGCTTCGCTCGGCATCATGAGCGTGCCGACGTGCGTCTTCTTCAAGAGCGGCAAGGAAGTGGGCCGCTTCCTGGGCAACCAGGACCTGCGCGCGATCAAGGGCCACGTCGACCGCGTGCTCGCCTGAGCGGCGCGCCGACGGTCCACGACCTGGGCCGCGCGCCGTACGAGCCGACGCTCGCGCGGATGCGCGCCCTGCACGCCGCGGTCGTCCGCGGCGACGATCCCGGCGCTGTGTGGCTGGTCGAACACGAACCGGTCTACACCGCTGGCCGCGCCACCCCGCCGGCCGACCTGCGGCCCGGCATCGTGCCGATCGAGCGCGGCGGCAAGGTGACCTACCACGGGCCGGGGCAGCTGACCGTCTACCCGCTGGTGCGACTGCCCAAGCGCGACGTGCGCGATTGGCTGCGGCGCCTGGAGGCCTTCGGCGTGCGGCTCGCCGCCCGCTGCGGTCTCGTCGCCGAGCCGTCGGTCGACGGCACCGGCGTGTTCGTCGCGGGCCGCAAGTTCGCCTCCATCGGCGTGCACGTGAAGTCGTGGGTCAATCTGCACGGCATCGGCGTCAACGTCGCGATGGACCTCGCGCCATGGCACGCCGTCCGACCGTGCGGGCTCGCGCCCGACGTGATGACCGACCTGTCGCGCGCCGCCGGCCGGCCCATCGCGATGGCCGAAGCGGCCGCCGCGGCTGCGGCCGAGGTTTCCGTGCTGACCGATCCGGACGTTCCGGTATGACCGCCGGCCGATGAGCGGGCACGTCGAACTCGCCGCGGACGGCGCGAACCTGAACATCCGGTTCCCGTACCGGCCCGACCTCGTCGACCTCGTCAAGTCGCTGCCGAGCCGCCGCTGGGACCCGAAGGACAAGGTCTGGCGCGTGCCGGCGACCGACGTCGAGAAGGTCTACACGGTGTTCTCGCGGCACCTGTTCGAGTTCGCGCCCGAGGTGTCGGCGCTGCTCGCCGGCACGCTGCGGCCAGCGCCCGCTACGCCAGCGCCGACGCGGCGCAAGCCACGCGCCGCGAAGTTGCCGCTCGGCGTGGACGACGACGAGGACGCCAGCTCGCCGCCAGCCGGCGGCGAGTCGCCCGCCGCCGCCCCGGCGCTGACCGTCAGCCAGCTCAACGCGGTCGTCCGCGACGGCCTGAAGAAGCTCTTCCCCGACGCCTTCTGGGTCGTCGGCGAGGTCGTCGACTTCGACAAGGGCGCGGGCAAGCCATACCGCTTCTTCAAGCTGGTCGAGAAGTCGGCCACCGGCGACGCCGCCGAGGCGAGCGTCGAGATCGCGATGTTCGGCGACGTGGTGCAGCGCCTGCTGCCAGCGCTGGCCCGGCACGAACCGCCGCTCACGCTGCGCGACGGCCTGGAGATCCGCGCGCTCGTGCGCGTCGACCTGTACCAGAAGACCGGCCGCTTCCAGCTGCAGGTCCAGGACATCGACCCGTCGTTCACGCTCGGCAAGCTGGCGCTCTCGCGCGAGCAGGTCCTGCGCGAACTGGCGCAGTCGGGCCTCGCCGCGCGCAACCGCAGCCTTGGCTTCCCGGTGCCTGCCCTGCGCATCGGCGTGCTGACCAGTCCCGAGGCCGACGGCTGGAACGACTTCCTGCGCCACCTCGAGGAGTCGGGCTGCGGCTTCGACGTCACGCTCGTGCCGGTCAAGGTGCAGGGCGCCGACCTCAAGCCGACGATGCTCGCCGGCCTGCGCTGGTTCGCCGAGCACGCCGACGACTTCGACGTGCTGTGCATCGTGCGCGGCGGCGGCTCGCGCACGGACCTCGCGTGGTTCGACGATCGCGAGGTCGCGTTCGCGGTCGCGCGCCATCCGCTCAAGGTCGTGATCGGCATCGGCCACCAGCGCGACCAGTCGGTGCTCGACATGATCGCGCACTCGGAGAAGACGCCGACGGCCGTGGCGCAGCTGCTGGTGCGCGGCGTCGAGGACGCCCGCGCCGACGTGCGCGAACGCGCCGAACGGCTGCTCGCCGCCGTCGCCGACCAGCTCGCCGACGCCGGCCTCGCGCTCACCCGCTGCGCCCGCGACGTCCAGCGCGCCGCGACCGAGCGCCTGCACGGCGCCCGCGTCGAC
>JBEITC010000344.1:0-4484 GCA_040375075.1 Planctomycetota bacterium
CGCTGCGCGACGAGGCGCTCGACCAGCTGGCGCCGCAGCCGGTGGCCGCTGGCGGCCCGGGCGGCGGCGCCGCGGCCGACGACGCCGACTGGGCCGACCAGTTCGTCTGGGACGACCTCGCCGTGCGGCTCGACGACGTCGTCGGCCTCGACGACGTGAAGCGGCAGGTGCGCTTGCGCGTGCTCGCGCCGATGCACAACAAGCAGGTGTACGAGGCCTTCGCGCGCAAGGGCGGCGGCGGCCTGCTGCTGTACGGCCCGCCCGGCTGCGGCAAGACGTTCCTCGCGCGCGCGGTCGCCGGCGAGGTCGGCGCGCGCTTCCACGCCGTGTCGATCCACGACCTGCTGGAGAAGTGGTTCGGCGACACCGAGAAGCTGATCCACGAGCTGTTCGCCGCCGCGCGCCGCAAGAAGCCCGCGATCCTGTTCTTCGACGAGTTCGACGCGATCGGCAGCAAGCGCCAGCGCGGCGAGCAGCAGTTCTGGAAGACGATGGTCAACCAGCTGCTCGTCGAGATGGACGGCGCCACGACCAGCAACGAAGGCGTCCTCGTCGTCGCCGCGACCAACACGCCGTGGGCCGTCGACCCGGCGTTCCGCCGCCCCGGCCGCTTCGACCGCGTGCTGCTCGTGCCGCCGCCCGACGAGGCCGGCCGTGCCTCGCTGCTGGCGAGGCACCTCGCCAAGCTGCCCGGCGGCGACCGCATCGACGCCAAGGCCGTCGCCCGCCGCTGCGAGCTGTTCACCGGCGCCGACCTGAAGGCGCTGGTCGAACGCAGCGCCGAGCGCGCGCTCGAGGCCTCGCTCGACGACGGCACGGTGCACCCGGTCACCATGGCGGACGTCGAGGCGCAGCTCGGCCGCATGCAGAGCACCGCGCAGGAGTGGATCGCGCAGGCGCGCCAGCACGCGAAGTACGCCAACGAGGCCGGCGCCTACGACGACCTCGCCAACTGGCTGCGCGCGATCAAGAAGTGGTGAAGGGCCGGGCGGCGGCAGCAAGCCACGTCGGATCGACCGACGCGCCGATTGTCGGAAGCTCCAAAGCGCCGACCGACTGCTACGCTCCGCGCTGCCTCGCGCCCCAAACCGCCTGCCATGACCGCCCTTCGCGTCGAGTTCCTGCGTCCTGACGGCTCCGTCGAGAGCGCCGCGTCGATGGCTCCTGGCGGCGAACTGGTCGACGCGTGCGACGCGAGCAATGCGCCGGTCGACTTCAGCTGCCGCTCCGCCTGCTGCACGACGTGCCGCGTGCGCGTGGTGGCCGGCGGCGAGGCGCTCGCCGAGCCCGGCGGCATGGAGCACGAGCTGCTGCGCGCCGTGAAGGCGCCCGCCGACGTGCGCTTCGCGTGCGTCGCGCGCGCCGCGGATGCGCCCCCCGTTGGCGTCGTGCTCAAGCTGCAGCCGCTCGGCCCCTGCGACTGACGCGCGGCGGGCGCGACGGCAGGGCCGCGCCGCCCGCGGGCCTCAGGCCTTCGCCACGCCGGGCGCTGGCGCCGTGCGCTTCATGCGCGCGGTCGACTCGTAGTCGCCGACCAGCGCCTTGCCGGTGAGGTAGAAGTCGGTGATCGCGAGGATCACCATCTCGCCGTCGCCCTGGTTCTGCGACTGGTGCACCGACCAGCGCGGCACGAACACGCTGTCGCCGGGCTTCACCGCGATCCAGCGGTCGTCGACCATCACGCGGCCCGTGCCGGCGAGGAAGTAGAAGATCGTCTCGTGCGCGTGCTTGTGCCGCTCGTTGGCCTTGCCCGCGGGGATGCGCACGACGCGCGCATCGAGCACCTCGGCCGGGAACGGCGCGCGGTCGACGGTGAAGTCGATGCCCATCGCCTCGACCTTGTTGGCGTACATCGGCGTCGCGGCCGGCGTCCGCGGCTCGAACTTGAGCTGCGCGTCGGCGATCGCGGGCGTCAGCAGCGACTTGCGGTCCTGGATGCGCTGCAGCTGGGCGGCGACGCGGCGGTGCTTGACCTCCGCCATCAGCTCGTCGAAAAGCTCGGCGCGCATGCGCAGCGACAGGTCGAGCGCTTCGCGGCACTGACGCTCCCACTCCGGCTGCTTCTGGAAGCTGCACAGGATGTCCTCGAGCGTCGCCGCGTGGGCGTCGTCGCAGGCCATGTGGATGTAGAAGAAGTCGAGCTGCTCCTTCGGCAGGCCGGCGGCGAGCAGGCCGTCGACCATGATCGCGTACATGCGCGCGACGATGGCCTCGGTGCCGAGCGACAGGAACGCGCTGGCGTGCAGCGCCGAGCCGCGGATGCAGTGGCCGAGGAACTGGTCGACGAAGTGCCGCGTCGACGGCAGGAACTCGATCGACGCGAGCTCGAGGCCGAGGCCCTGCGTCAGGAAGTCACGGAAGATCTGCGCGTGCCGCTTCTCGGGCGCAGCGCCGCCGCCTTCCTCCCACAGGTTCTCGCTCAGGCGCGAGCGCAGCAGGTCGTCCTCGAGGTTCGCCATCAGCCCGCTCAGGTAGCGGGTGAAGTTCTTCGAGTAGAGGTAGTACTGCCCGAAGACGAAGCGGAAGTCGTCCTTCGTCAGCCAGCCGGCCTTGCAGGCGGCGAACAGCTGGTTGTTCCAGAACGGGTGCGCGGCTTCGAAGGCGCGCAGCGCGGCAGTCGCCGGGTTGGCGGCGGGGATCACGCAGGGATTGCCGGCGTTCGGGTCGGTTTGGTTCATGGCGAGCGGCGGCGGCCGGGGCGTGACCGGGCGAGGAGCGTATCTCGGCCACGGCGATGCGCTTGGCTATCCATTGCGGCTTCGGCGCAGCGAAGTCGGTGCACGGCCCGGCGGATCCGCCGCTACCAGTGCTTCGGCCAGCGCCCTGGCCGCGTCAGCGCGTGAAAGACCCATGCGACGCCGAACAGCAGCAGCGCGCCAGCGAGGGTCGGGAACAGCACGAAGCCCCACGACTGGCCGCCCAGGAACACGATCACCGGATTGCTCGCCGCCGGCGGATGCGGGAGCCGCAGCGCCATCATCGCGGCGCACGCCGTGCCGACCGCGAGGCCGAGGCACCACGGACCGCCGCCCCCGAGTTGCAGGAACAGCACGCCGAGCGCGCTGCACAGCACGTGGCCGACGACGACGTTGCGCGGCTGGCTGAACGGCGCGTCGGGGAAGCCGAAGCACAGCAGGCTGCTCGCGCCGAGCGAGCCGAACAGCATCGTCGCCGACGGCGAGTGCAGGTGCGCGACCGCGGCGATCGCCAGCGTCGCGCCGACGAACGCGAGCGCGATCTGCCGCCACGCCGGCCGCGGCGGAACCGCGCCGCCGTCGCCGCGCAGCCTGGCGAGCAGGGCCTTCACGCGCTCACCAGCCCTTGGACCGGCGCAGCGTCGCGATCTGCGCAACGTGGTGCGGGCCGTGCCACGCGTACGTCGCGAGCAGGTCGTCGAGCGTCAAGTTGCCGCGCTCGGTGTGCGCGCACGACCGCGCGAACGCCGACGCCGGCTGCGAGCGCAGCCACGCGACCCAGCGGTCGTGCAGCGCGTGCGTCAGCAGCAGCGAGGCGCCGATCGGGCCGTTGGCGTCGGCGAACGCCGCCCAGGCCGCCTCGTCGTAGTTCTGGATCACCGGGTTGTCCTCGCTGACCGTCAGCTTGCAGCGCACGTAGGCGTTGAGATGGCTGTCGGCGAGGTGGTGCACGACCTGACGCAGCGTCCAGCTGCCGGGCCGGTACGGCGTGTCGAGCTGCGCGTCGTCGAGGCCGCGCACGGCCTCGTGCAGGCGCTCGGGCACGCGGCCGATCGCGGCGATCGCCTCGGCGCGCGCCGCTGGCGACAGCGAGCCGGGCGGGACGAACGGACCGATCGGGTAGCGCGGGTCGGTCATTGCTTCGCCTCCGCCTTCTTCGGCTCGACGACGACGAGCTCGGCGCCCTGGTCGACGGTCGCGCCCTTCTGTGCGGCGACCTTCCTGACCGTGCCGGCGACGCCGGCCACGAGCTTGTGCTCCATCTTCATCGCCGAGACGACGACGAGCGTCTGCTCGGCGGTCACCTCGTCGCCCGGCTTGCAGGCGACCTCGAGCACGGTGCCGGTCATCGGCGCGCGCACGGTGCCGTCGCCGGCCGCCGCGCCGCCGCCGCGCTTCTGCGCCGGCGCCTCGAGCGTCCACGTGCGGCCGTCGGCGCGCACCATGTAGGCCTTGTTGGCCGGCGCGCCGTAGGCGACGAACGCGCGGGCCGGCGACTCGCCGACCGACTGCATGCGCACACCGCCGTCGCCGAGCGCCTTGGCGTGGTACTCGTGCACGGCGTCGCCGACGCGCACGCGCCAGCGATCGCCTTCGACGAACTCGGCCGTCACCGCGACGGTCTTGCCGTCGCGCACGAACTCGCGCGTGATCTTCATCGTGCTGCCCCCTCGAACAGGCGGAACCCGCCGAGCGTCTGCCACACCGCGGTCGAGCCGGCTTCGCCGCCGCCGCCGCTGCCCGCCGCCGCCCCCTCCGCGGGCACCGCCGCGTAGCGCTCCAGCAGCG
>JBEITC010000328.1:0-4745 GCA_040375075.1 Planctomycetota bacterium
CCTCCAGCGCAAGCTGGCCGAGCGAATGGCCGCCGCTGGGCTGGCCGTGGTGGCGCTGCCCAGCACGAACTTCTGGCTGCTCGGCCGCCGTCACGGCCTCACCGCGGCCCAACGGCCAGTGGCGCCAGTGCAGCTGTTGCAGCAGGCTGGAGTGGCGGTAGCCCTCGGCGCTGACAACGTGCAGGATCCCTGGTTTCCGGGAGGCGATTTCGATCCCCTCGAGCTCTTGCGGTTGGCGGGCCCCAGCGTGCATCTGGCCCCCTGGCAGCGCCAGGGCCTGATGCCCTTCACCAGCGTGCCGGCACGGTTGGTCATGGGGGGGGGCTCTGCTTGGGTACGCCCTCCGCAGCGGCGAACGCGCCGGAACCACACGCGCCGCGTCCTGAATCTTCCGACGCACGCCGGTCCGGACCGAACGCGCGCCCGCCCCGTGCGGTCGACCGACGCCCGCGGCGCGGCGCCAGCGTCATGGCGCCACGCCAGGCCACGCCTGCGGCCGTCGGTCGTCCGGTCGCTGGCCGGCGCGACGCGTTGGGTTGACCGCCGTTGCGCCCGCTGGCGTAGGCTCGCGCCGATGCCCCGCCCGCTGCTGCGCACGACCGTCGTCTCCGCGCTCGGCGGCGTCTTCGAGTTCTACGACTTCGTGCTGTTCGCGGTGTTCGCGCCGCAGATCGGCGCGACGTTCTTCCCGGCGGCGGCCGGCGACACGGGGCAGACGCTGCGCGCGTTCGCGGTGTTCGCCGTCGGGTACTTCGCGCGCCCGTTCGGCGGCGTGCTGTGGGCGCACGTCGCCGACCGCCGCGGCCGCGCCTACGTGTTCTCGCACACCGTGCTCGGCATGGCGGCGACGACGCTGCTGATCGCGCTGCTGCCGGGCCACGCGACGCTCGGCGCCGCAGCGCCGTGGCTGCTGGTGCTGCTCCGCTTGCTGCAAGGCATGGCGCTCGGCGGCGAGATCCCGGCGTCGCTGTGCTGGCTCGTCGAACACGCGGGCGAACGGCGCGCCGCGCTGGCCGCGGCGACGCTGATGGCCGGCGTCAACTCCGGCATGCTGCTCGGGCAGTCGATCGCGGCGCTCCTGACGTCGCTGCTCGGCGAGGCGGCGGTCGCGGCGTGGGGCTGGCGGCTCGCGTTCGCCTTCGGCAGCGTCGTCGGCGCGGTCGCGTGGTTCGTGCGCCGGCACGTCGGCGAGACCGCGGCGTTCGAAGCGCTGCGCGCGCGCGGCGGCCTCGAACGGCTGCCGCTGCGCGCGTTGCTGCGGCAGGCGCCGGGGCAGGTGGCCCGCGCCGCGGCGTTGTGCGCCGTGCACGCGTGGATCGTCGCCGCGCTGTACCTCGCGCTGCCGTCGTTCCTCCGGACGGCGTGCGGCATGGACCTGCCGGCGGCGGAACGGCTGGCGCTGGTCTCGGCGTCATGCGGCTCGCTGCTCTACCTGCTCGCCGGCTGGCTCGGCGATCGCACGTCGCCGGCGGCCGTCGCGCGCGGCGCGCTCGTGGCGCTGGCGCTGCTCGCCGTGCCGGGCTACGCGCTGGCGCCGACCGCTGGTTGGTGGCCGCTCGTCGCGCTCGGCGCGATCGGTGGCGTGTTCATCGGCGCCTACCTCGCGCTGCTGCCGCGCCTGTTCGCGACGCCGGTCCGCGCCAGCGGGCTCGCGCTCGGCTACGACGGCGCGTTCGCGCTGGTCGGCGGCGCCGGGCCGGTGGTCATGCTCGGCCTGCACGAGCTGCTGGGTCCGGCCGCCGTCGGCGGGCTCACCGCGGCGATCGCCGGCGTCGCGCTGTTGGCGCTCCGGCGCCTGCCCGCGCCGGCGTCCTGACGAACTCTTCACGCGACGAGGCGTTGGCGTGCAGCGATCGCGCGGCAGGATGCGCGCATGACGAACGCCCACGATCCGACGCGCCGCGCCTTCGTCGCCAGCGGCGCTGGCTTCGCGCTGTTGCCGCTGCTGCCGGAGTTCGGCCCGCGCCATCGCGCCCGACGCCATCGCTTCGCCGCGGATCCGTTCCGCCTCGGCGTCGCGTCCGGCGATCCCGCGCACGACGGCATGGTGTTGTGGACGCGGCTCGCGCCCGAGCCGCTCGCGGCCGACGGCGGCATGGGCGTCGAGGACGTCGAGGTCACGTGGGAGCTCGCCGCCGACGAGCGCATGCAGAAGGTCGTGCAGAAGGGCACGGTGACGGCCGCGGCCGCGCTCGGCCACGCCGTGCACGTCGAGGTCGCCGGGCTGCCGCCGGACCGCTGGCACTGGTACCGCTTCCGCGCCGGCGACGCCGTGAGCCCGATCGGTCGCACGCGCACGTTGCCAGCGCCCGACGCGCGGCCCGAGCGGCTGCGCTTCGCGTTCGCGTCGTGCCAGCACTGGGAGCAGGGCCTGTTCACCGCCTACGACGACATGGCGCGGCAGGACCTCGACCTCGTGTTCCACCTCGGCGACTACATCTACGAGTACGCCGGCAAGGACGGCCTCGTGCGCAAGCACCACGGCAAGAAGCTCAAGACGCTCGCCGACTACCGCGCGCGCCACGCGCAGTACCGCAGCGACCCGCTGCTGCAGGCGATGCACGCGCGCTGCCCGTGGTTCGTCACCTGGGACGACCACGAGCTCGAGAACAACTACGCCGACCTGACCAGCGAGAACGCCGGCGTGAAGCCGGAGGACTTCGCGCGCCAGCGCGCCGCCGCGTACCAGGCCTACTACGAGGCGATGCCGCTGCGCCGGCGCTCGCTGCCCGAAGGTCCGAACATGCGGCTCCACCGCGACGCGGCTTGGGGGCGGCTCGCGCGCTTCTTCGTGCTCGACACGCGGCAGCACCGCACCGACCAGCCCAACGGCGACGGCAAGCACCCGCTCAACGACGCTGCGCGCGACCCGCGCGGCACGCTGCTCGGCGCCGAGCAGAAGCGCTGGCTGTGCGACGGCCTCGCCGCGTCGGACGCGACGTGGCACGTGCTCGCGCAGCAGGTGATGATGGGGCTCGTCGGCTTCCCCAAGCCCAAGCCCGCCGAACTGCCGGCGGACGCGACGAAGAAGCAGCAGGCGCGCGCGGCCGCGCAGGCGGCGACGGCGGACGAGGACGGCCGGCGGTGGTCGATGGACCAGTGGCCCGGCTACCTGCACGAGCGCGCCGAGCTGCTGCGCTTCCTCGCCGAGCGCAAGATCCCGAACCCGGTCGTGCTGACCGGCGACATCCACGCGCACTACGTCAACGACCTGCGGGTCGACGACCACGACGCCAAGGGCAGGATCGTCGCCACCGAGTTCGTCGGCAGCTCGATCAGCAGCGGCGGCGACGGCCACGACGCCAGCGGCGAGTTCGGCGAGCTGCGGCAGCACAATCCGGGGCTGCGGTTCCTCGAGCGTCGCCGCGGCTACGTCGCCTGCACCGTGACGCCGAAGGAATGGCGCGCCGACTACCGCAGCCTCGACGTGGTGACCAAGCCCGGCGGCGTCGCGCGCACGTCGGCGACCTTCGTCGTCGCGGCCGGCGCGCCGGGCGTGCGCGACTGACCGCGGCAACGACCGCGGGGCGCTGGCGGCATCCGCCAGCGCCCCGCGCGTCGCGTCGGCCTCGCCCGCTCACTGCAGGCGGCGGATCGTCACCGTCAGCGCGCCGGTGTTGTCGCCGTAGGCGCCGCCCATGTCGTTCGCCCACAGCGACAGGAAGCCGAAGCCGCCCGGCGTGATGTCGCGGCTGCCGCCGATGTCGAGCGCGCTGCCGGCGATCGCCGAGTTGGTGTCACCGAACCGCGCCATGCGCTCGCTGATCAACCGCATCATGTTCGCCGGGTGGCGGCGCAGGCCGTCGAAGAAGCCCGGCGTGTAGCCGTTCGGGCCGCTGCTGGTCGCGCCGTTCTTCCACGTGCCGGTCGCCGAGACGCGGTAGGTCTGGCCGGGCATCGCATACACCGAGGCGAACCGGTGGAAGCTCGACGCCGACACCGTGAGCGTCTTCGTCTGGCCGACGACCATCTGCATCTCGTCGCGGAAGATCAGGTTGGTGGCGCCGGCGACGACCGGCCGCGACTCCTGGATCCTGGTCAGGCCCGTCTCGGGGTCGGCCGTCAGGTAGCCGGGGACCACGCTCCAGAAGGGCGTCGCCGCGGCGTAGGAGTCGGCGGCCGCCTGCACCGCGCGCTTGTCCTTCTTGGCGAAGTCGTCCCAGAACCACGAGAGCGTCGGCTCCGGCATGTAGTTGTCGCGCAGCGAGCCGATCGACACCTTGGCGCCGATCGCCAACCAGTCGTCGTTGACCGTGCTCGCCCGGCAGTTGCACATGTGCACGACGCGCAGGCGGAAGTTGAAGCCGGCGCCGCGTTGCGCGCGCGCTTCGGACAGCAGCGAGCGGATCGTGCCCGGGGCCAGGATCGCGCCCGTCGGCGACTTCGTCGCGCCGGTCAGGTCCGGGCCGTTGTTGAGCGCGAGGAACTCGTCGGTGCCGTGGCCGAGCACGGCGAGGTCGACGACGTTGCCGAGCGCCGACTCGTTGATCAGCGTCGTCAGCAGGTTGGCGCGCGTGCAGGCGCCGTCCGAGAGGTTGACGAACTTCTGGTACTTCGCCGCGCCGAGCGCCGCGAACCTGGCGGACTCGCTGCCTTCGACGAACTGGTCGACGAGGCCCTCGGCGACCGTGCGGATCGCGCTCGGCATCCAGTCGGTCAACGTCGAGCTGCCGCCGTTCTCCTGCAGCAGCACGAGCGTGCGGTTCTGGGCGTGGGCCTCGCCGGCGAACAGGATGCTGGCGGCG
>JBEITC010000146.1:0-8465 GCA_040375075.1 Planctomycetota bacterium
GCTGCGGTCCCCGACCACCCGCGCACGCGCGCCCCATGCCCACCGATCGCACCGACGGCTGTCGGTGGCCGCCGTGCTCCCGCGCTGGCCGCGCGCCGCCCGCTACGCGCTCACCACCCCATCGCCGCGCGCACCTGCGCGAGGAACTTCGGCGCCTCATCCATCAGATACATCGCCAAGAAGACCACCAGCACCGCGGTCGCGAGCCCCATCAGCGCGAGCCACACGGCCGCCTTCCACCCGGTCGGTCGATCCGCGCCGAGATACGCCTTGCTGGTCTGCAGCTTGAAGAAGCCGATGTACGCGAGCGGCAGCATGCAGCCGGCGATGATGCTGGTCGGCACGTTGAGCCACAGCTTGAGCTGCGACCAGAACAAGCTGCCGAGCACGCCGGGCGCAGGCAGCATCACGGCGACGCGGTAACCCACCGAGCCGACGCGCAGACGGAACATCTCGGCGCACGCGAGGCCCGAGCACACCATGTGCATGGTGATCGTGGTCAGCAGCATGCCGAGCAGGCCGAGGTCGAACAGCACGCGGCCCCACACCGGGCCGAGCAGGCCGCCGAGCGTCGCGGCGGCGTCGAGCGGGCCGCTGTTCTTGCCGGTGAAGCCCTCCTGCATCGTGCCGGCGGCGACGACGACCATCAGCGTGGTGGCGATGACGTACGGGATCACCATGCCGAACGCGATGTCGGTGCGCGCGAGCTCGCGATGCTCGCGACCCCAGCCGCGCGCGAGCAGCGAGTACGGGTAGAGGAACGTCATGTTGACGCCGACCGCGGTGGCGAGGCCGGCGATCAGGACCGGCAGCGCCTTCACGGTCTCGCCGCCGGCGACGGCGCGATCGGCCGGGATGCTCGGCACGAAGCCCTGCGCGATCGCGGCCGGATCCTGCACACCGAGGCGGAACGCGACGACGGCGAACAGCAGCACGATCGCCCACACCATCCAGCGCATGACGCGATCGAACGCGCGCTGCAGCGCGCCCGCCGAGCCGAAGCTGAACGCCGTCGGCACCGCCCACGCGAGCACGAGCAGGCCCATGCCAAAGCGCGGCAGTTCCAGGCCGGCGACGGCGCCGAGATCGACGAGCACCGCCGACGCGAGCGAATACTGCGCGAAGTGCCAGACGATCGACGCGAGCACGGTGCCGATCGCCCAGCCCCACGCCGTGAACGGCCCCGCGTACGTGCGCATCGCGTCGAACGGCCGCATGCCGGTCGACAGCGTCTGGTGCGCGATCGCCGCGAACACCACGCCGCCGAGGATCATCGCCAGCGGCGCGACCCACAGCAGCTGGTAGCCGAACGCAGCGCCCGACAGCAGGCACGCCGACGCGGTGCCGCCGCCGAGCGTCAGCGCGCTCTGCAGGTAGCCAGGGCCGCCGCGCTGCAGGTACCGCAGCTGGCGCGCCAGCCACGGCATCTGCGCGGTCTCGCGCAGCCACGCACGGTCGGCAGCGAGACGCGCTTCGTCCGGCGGATGGACCATCGGCAGGCCACGGACATCGGGACGGTGCGGGGCAGTCATGCGAGACGAGGAGTGTAGTCGCGCGCCCTCGCCGTATCCTGCGCGCGATGGCAAGCATCTCGTCCCACGCGCACGCGCGCGTCGGCCTGCTCGGCAACCCGTCCGACCTCTACGGCGGCAAGGGCCTGGGCTTCGCGGTCGCCGAGCTGCGCGCGACGGTGACGCTGGCGGACGCGGCGGCGATCGCGTTGCCCAACGAACTGCTCACCGCCGGTTGGACGCAGCTGCAACCGCGCCTCGCCGCCGCCGGCATCGACGCGCAAGCGCGGCCGTTCGTGGCGACGTGCGCGAGCGACATCCCGTTCCAGGCGGGGCTGTCGGGGTCGAGCGCCTTGCTGGTCGCGGCGCTGCGCGCGTGGTCGCGGTGGTACGGGCTGCCGCTCGGGCCGTCGCAGATCGCCGAGCTCGCGTGGCGCGCCGAGAACGAGACGCTCGGCATCCGTGCTGGCGCGCTCGACCGGCTGGTGCAGGCGCACGGCGGGTTGCTGGCGATGGACTTCGCGCAGCCGTTCGCCGACGGCGCGGCAGAGCGGCTCGATCCGGCCCTGCTGCCGCCGCTGCTGCTGGCGTGGCACGGCGTGCCGAGCCAGAGCTCCGGCGACGTGCACGCGCCGGTGTGGGCGCGCTTCCAGGCCGGCGATCGCGCGGTGCGCGCGACGATGGCCGAGCTGGCGCAGAACGCCGAACGCGGCCGCGCGGCGCTGCTCGCCGGCGATCGCGCGGCGTTCCTCGCGTGCGTCGATCGCAACCTCGCGCTGCGCGCGCAGGTGTTCGCCATCGCGCCCGCGGATCGCGACCTCGTGCAGCTCGGCCGCGCGCTCGGCGCGTCGGCGAAGTTCCCCGGCTCCGGGGGCGCTGTGCTGTTCGCCTGCCGCGACGACGCGCAGCGCGACGCCGTCGAAGCCTCGTGCCGGCAGCACGGCCACCACACGCTGCGGCCGACGGTCGCGCCGCCGAGCCCGCGGCTGCGCGCGGTGTTCCTCGCCGCCGGCTTCGCGACGCGGCTGTATCCGC
Organism: Planctomycetota bacterium; assembly: GCA_040375075.1. Taxonomy (GTDB): domain Bacteria; phylum Planctomycetota; class UBA1135; order UBA1135; family UBA2386; genus UBA2386. The sequence continues at coordinate 2,547 of JBEITC010000146.1, forward strand.
TGACCCTGCACCGCGCCAAGCCGTTGCTCGAGGTCGGCGGCGCGCCGCTGCTGACGCGCATCCTGCGGCAGGTCGAACGCGCCGGCGCGGTCGAGGACGGCGTCGTCGTCAGCAACGCGCGCTTCCACGCCGACTTTGTCGCGTGGGCGCAGGGCGTCGGCGCGCGCCTGCCGCTGCGCGTCGTCGACGACGGAGCGATGGCCAACGAGACGCGCCTTGGCGCCGTGCGCGATCTCGCGTTGGCGCTGGCGTCGGCGTCGGCGCACCCGCCGAGCGCGCTGCCGCCCGACGGCTACCTCGTGCTCGCGTGCGACAACTTCTTCGAGTTCGACCTCGGCCGGCTCGTCGCCAAGTTCGCCGCCGGCGGCCGCGGCCAGCTGATCGTGCGCGAGGTGCCGCAGCCGGTGCCGCCGGGCAAGTACAGCGAAGTGCTGCTCGCCGACGACGCCGTCGCGCGCTTCCGCGAGAAGCCGCAGGACCCGCAGAGCAACCTGTCGGCGATCGCCGTGTACCTGCTGCCGCGCGAACTGCCGGAGCTCGTGCGCAGCTACCTCGACGGCGGCGGCAACCCCGACGCGCCGGGGCACCTGCTCGCGTGGCTGTCGACGCGGCTGCCGCTGCAGGCGACGCGGCTCGATGGGCGCTGGCTCGACATCGGCAGCGCCGAGGATCTCGCGGCGGCGAACCGGTTGGAGCTGCCGCCGGTGTGAGGCGGGCGCGCCCGCCCTACCCCACCACCGCATCGAACCACTCGACGCCTTCGCGCTGCGCCGCGCGCCCCAACGCCTCGTCGAGCGTCGCGAGCGGCGCCTTCTTGCGCTGCGCGAGTTCGAGGTAGGCGGCGTCGTACGAGGTGAGCTGGTGGCGGCGCGCGAGCGGCAGCACGCGGTCGAACGTCGACGTCGCGGCCTCGGCGTCGACTTCGCAGTCGAGGCCTTCGAGATAACGCAGGGCTTGGCGCACGCGCGCCTCGTCGAGGCGCTGCTGCCGTTCCTTGGTGAGCAGGACGTTGGCGACTTCGAGCTGCCAGAGGGCGGGCACGAGCATGCGCGTGCTCGTCAGCGCGCGCAGCACGCGCTCGGCGCGCGCGAACAGCGCCGGCTCGCCGAGCAGCCAAGCGAGCGCCACCGACGCGTCGACGACGAGCCGCGGCGTCACTTGCGACCCTCGCCGATCGCGGCGCGGATCTCGTCGAGGCTCATGCCGGGGCCGGCGCCGAGCAGTTCGGCGCGCAACGCCAGCAGCCCGTCGATCGCGAGCTGCGCCTTGGGTGCGTCGACCGTCGCGACGTAGGGCTGCAGCGTGGCGACCGGCGCGCCGTGGCGGGTGATGACGATGACCTCGCCCGCTTCGACGCGGTCGAGCAGTTCGCTGAGCTTGGTCTTGGCGTCGAACGCGCCGACGCTCACGGGGGATGCCTTGGCCTTCATGGGAGTCCTGAGGGCGAGGATCGGGCGTTGGCGATGCGATTTCAACCAGTTCAACCAGTTTACTCTTATTGCTCTGCTCAGAATGGACTTAGGGATGAGATGGCGCGACGACCGACCGAAGTCTGCCCATGTCGCCGGCGGCAATGGCCTCACCACCAAGGGGAACGCCGCCCGCCACTTCGGACGGGAAGCCGACGCTCGCGGGCGCCCTCCACAACCCGTACCCAGAACGCGCGCGACACCCGTGACGTCGCGCCGCGCACGCGGAGAGCTCGACCACCGCTCCACCTCGGACCTCTCCGCGTTGCCGAGCGTCCATCCGCTCGCGTCCGCCTCGGATGGGAGCGGGCGCCGCACACCGACTCAGGACGATTCCCCCAACCCTAGGGAAGCCAGCGACCAACCCTGTGCACCGCTCGGCACTACCATCACGCCGCGCTCCTCGGGTCGCCAACCCCACGCCGCGTCCGAACATGAAAGCCCGCCGCGTCTGCCCCATCGCATTCGCGATCACCCTCACCGCCACCTTCGCCAGCGCCCAGTCCGCGTGCGGCGGCCAACTGCAAGCGCTGGACGTGCCATCGGGAATCGACGGCGCGCTCAACGACAGCGTCCTGTGGGATCGCGACGGCAGCGGCCCGCTGCCGGCCGAACTCGTGATCGGCGGCGCCTTCCGCCGCGTCGGCGGCGGCGTCGCCAATGGCGTCGCGCGCCTCGATGCGCTCCTCGGCTGGGTCCCGCTCGGCGCCGGCTGCGACGGCATCGTGCAGTGCCTCGCGGTCGACGGCGCCAACCGGCTCGTCGTCGGCGGCAGCTTCACGACGGCGGGTGGCGTCGCGGCGCCGCGCATCGCGCGCTTCGACGGCGCGCAGTGGTCGGCGTTGGCGTCGCCGCCGCCGGCGTTGACGGGCCCGGTCACGGCGCTGGCGCCGCGCGGAGCCGTCGAACTCAACTACGTCGAGAACGGCGGGCTCGGCTACTTCGACGGCACGTCGGCGTTCGGCGTCGCGCTCGGCCCGGCCAGCGGCAGCTCGTTCGGCAGCGCCACCGACGTCGCGCGTCTGGGCAATGGCGACCTGCTAGTCGCCGGCTCGTTCGGCTCGATCGCCGGCCAGCCCGCGAACAACGTCGCGATCTACGAGTGGGCCACCGGCAGCGTGCGCGACCTTGGCGGCGGCGCCAACAACATCGTGTACGACGTCGAAGTGCTGCCGAACGGCGACTTCTTCGCGTTCGGCCGGTTTACGTCGGTCGCCGGACTCACCGCGGCCGGCGTCGCGCGCTGGACCCCGGCCAACTGGGTGACGTACCCGTCGACCGTGCTCGCCCTGGGCGTGAGCGGCGGCGGCGTCAATGCCGCCGGCGATCCCGTGGCGTTCGGCGTCATCGGCTGCACGCAATTCGTCGCCGGCGCATGGCAGTGGATCGTCGCGAACGCCGTCAACACGACGCACGTGCGGCCGGTCCAGAACGGCGCGCTGCTGATCGGCAACAACTCGACGATCGGCACGTTCTCGCCGCCGTTCGGCTACTACGCGCAGAACGGCGTCGCGACGCCGGTCGCGGACGGCGTCGTCGGGACCATGCTGGCGGCGGCGGAGATGCCCGACGGCAGCATCGTCGGGCACCTCTTCACCAGCGTGAGCAACACGACGACGGCGCTGAGCAACCTGCCCGCGCCCGGCGGCTTCGTGCGCTACCGCGACGGCGTCTGGACGGTCGAACCGACCGGCGCGATGCCGACCACTTCGTTCGGCGGCCGCGCGCAGATCGTGGACATCCTGCCGCAGGACGACGGCAGCTACATCGTCGCCGGCACCTTCGCGTCGATCGGCGGCGTCGCACTCACCGGGATCGCGCGCTTCGACGGCGCGACCTGGCACCCGGTCGGCGCCGGCCCCGGCGGGACCGTGAACGGCGCGGTGCAACTGCCCGACGGGGACCTCGTCGTGCTGCTGCAGGACCAGTCCATCCGCCGCTTCGACGGCGCCTTGTGGCTGACGGTCGTGCCCGCCGCGGCGGGCGAGTCCAACGTCGCGCTCGCCGCGTGCCGCGACGGCGCGTTCGTCGTAGTGCGACGCGGCAACCTCGGGACCGCGACCATCCTCGACCGCTGGGTCGGCCCGACGCGCACCGCGACGGTCGTGCCGGGCGCGCCGACGCCGCAGGACGTCGTCGAGCTGCGCGACGGCAGCATCGCGCTCACGACGTCGAATGGCGGCGTGCTGCGCTTCGACGGCGCCACGTTCCAGACGCTCGGCGGCCTGGCGACCCCGAACGCCATCGGCGTCGCCGCGCTGCCCGACGGCGGCCTCGTCGCCAACATCGCGTCCGGCGGCGCACCGCAGGTGCGCACGACGCGGCGCTGGGACGGGACGGCCTGGACGCCGCTGCACGCGAGCGGGTTCGCGCAGCCGATCGCGCTGCGCAACGGCGACGTGCTGGTCCTCGGCACCGTGGTCCTCGATGCGGCGCGGACCGCCGCCGTGGCGCGCTTCGCGACCGGTTGCCCGAGCGCGTCCAACGCCATCGCGTCGGGCTGCACGACGCCAGCTGGCGCGCTGACGAGCGACGCGCCGTGGCTCGGCCAGACGCTGCGCCTGCAGGCGAGCGGCCTGCCGAACGCGGCCTTCGCGATCGCCGTCGGCAGCACGCAGTCCGCCAACCTGCCGCTCGCCAGCGTGTTCGCGACCGCGCTCCCGGGCTGCGCGCTGCTCGTGCAGCCCGACGTCACCAGCGCGCAACTCGCCGTCGCCGGCAAGGCGCAGCTCGCGCTCGCGATCCCCAACACGGCGGCGCTCGTCGGCGCGACGTTTGGCCAGCAGTTCGTCAGCTTCGCGCTCGATGCGTCGCTCGCGATCGGCGCGACCAACGCGCTGCAGCTCGCCATCGGCAGCTACTGACAGGAACGATCCACGCGCGCCTTGCCCTGCGTGCCCGGCGACCGCCTGCTGGTTGCCGTGCTCGACGCCATGACGCGCGGGGCCGGGCAGGTCGGCGGGTGACCAGCCGCCGGCAGCCGACTCACCCGCCCGCGACCGGGAGGTACGGCAGCGTCGGCGGACGCTTCACGCCGTCGTCGCCGAGCAGGTCGACGAACGCGAAGCCGAGCAGGAAGTCGACGAACTCGGCGACGTTGAAGCCGACGCGCGCGGCGACGAACACCGGCACGACGCCGACCTCGACGCCGAACAGATCGGCGATGCGGCGCTGCGGCGACAGCGCGAACGGGTACCGATCGTCGAGGTCGAACACGTCGCTGACGCCGAGGTACGCGCGCACGTCCTGGAAGGTCTGCGGATCGGCGGGATGGTTGCCGAGCGCGCTGGTGGCGAGGAACTGGCCGAGCGGCGCGCGCCACAGCAGCGGTCCGAGCGTCGTGAACGGCACGCCCATGCCTTGGCGCGTCAGCGTCTCGCCCGGCGTCTGCCAGAACGTGTCCTTGCCCCAGCCGCCATCGGCGATCCACGCGCCGAGCGCGATGTCGAGCGGGCCGGCCTTGGCTTCGAGCGCGCCGCCGAGCGCGCCGTCGTGCCAGCGGTACAGGAAGCTGTCGTCGAGGTCGGCGGCGCGCGCGCGCCAGTACGCGCAACTCGGCAGCGTGGCGGCGACGGCGAGCGGCAGGAGGCAGGCGAAGCGGCGGACAGCGCGGCGCATCGGAGCACGCTAGCGCGGCGGCGAACGCGAGGGGAACGGTCGCGCGCGGCGTCGGCGCGATTTCCCTGCGCCATCATCGACGAACGCCGTGGCCGTTTGCGCGGCCAACGCCCGGTCAAAAGACAGCTCGAGCACGCGGCCGATGCCCGCGGCCAGCAGGCGCGCGCGCTTCATGTCGGCGGGATAGATGCGCCGCGGGGCGCGCTCGGGCGCGAGGACCGCGACCGGATGCGGCTCGAACGTCACGACGACGGCGTCGGCGTCTGCAGCCCGCGCGCGCTCGACGATGCGGCTCAGGAGCGCCGCGTGGCCGCGGTGAACGCCGTCAAAGTTGCCGATGGTGACAACAGCGCGGCGTTTGCTCTGGAGGGCGGCAGGGTCCATCGGGCCGCGCAAGGAACACGACCCGCCGCGCGGCGTCAACGGCATGCGTCACCGAGGCCGGATGTTATTGGCGCAGCGCGTCATGAAACAATCGTGTGGCGTCATTGAATTCGCTTTACAGGCCTGCGTCCGGGGGTAAGGTGCGGGCATCTCTGACCGGACGTCGAGGCGCGTACCCGAGCGTACGAAAAAGTTCTTGCAGGGTGTCGCAGTTCTCGTTACAAGGTACGACATGTGGGGCAGAAATCACTCTGTCCTAACTCAGATGCGGGTGACGAGCCCGCGGACAACAAGGAGAGGTCGATGAACAAGGCTTTCCTCAGTGGTGTTGCGGCGGTTGCCGCTCTCGGGATCAGCACCGCCAGCGCGGTCGAGCTCGACGGCAAGAAGGGCATTGGCGCGGCGACGGCAATCGGTGGCACGAGCGGTCTCGCCTTCAACTACGGCA
>JBEITC010000468.1:0-3179 GCA_040375075.1 Planctomycetota bacterium
CCGTTGCTGCTCGCGGCAGGCGCGCTCGCCGACATCGCGCCGCTGCGCGCCGCGTTCGACCGCGCGCTGCTGCGCATCCGCGTGCTGCTCGTCGAGTACAACTCGCACCTGTCCGGCGAGCTGCCGTTCGCGTTCCCCGGCGGCGGCCCGGAGCTGCGCGCGCGCGGCGCCGGCGTCTACCGCTACCCGCGCCGCGGCAAGGTGCGCGTCGCCGTCGCGCCCGGCGGCGCTGGCATCCGCATCGACTTCGCGCCCGCGCCGCTCGGGCCGGTGACCTCGTCGGGCTTCTTCGTGCCGACCGCCATCCGCGGCGACGTCGACGTGACGGCGCGCTACGTGCTGCGCCGGTGGGAGTCGGGGCCCGACAGCGCCTGCCTCGGCCTGTTCCTGCAGAACGCCGCGTCGACGGCGCGCTACTACGCGCAGGTGATGAGCACGGCCCAAGCGCCGCGCGTCCGCCTCGTCGCCGCCGGCCTCGCCGGCGTCGTGTCGGCGCGGCAGCCCGCGCCCGCCGACGAGGGCTGGCTGCGCATCCAACGGCAGGGCGACGTGGTGCGCGCCTGCCACCGGGCGACCGCGGACGCGCCGTGGACGCTGCTCGGCGAGCACATCGGCGCGACGGCCGACGACCTGATCGTCGGCGCCAAGATCTGGTCGAAGGATCGCACCGAGGGCCTCGTCGCGGACGTGTTCGACCTGACGATCGACGGCAGCGTGTCGCCGCAGCAGGAGCCGCTGCTCGGCCCGCGGCCGGACCCCAACGAGCCGACCGCGAAGTGAGCGACGCGCGCCGCGGCGCGACCGGTCAGCGCACTTCGTGGCGCCAGACGCGCGAGGCGGCGAGGTCCGCGTCGACGCGCTGCACGGCGGCGGGATCGCGCCACCACGCGTCGTAGACGCTGAGGCAGCGGCCGCGCAGCGGCTTGCTCGCGTCGGACGCGAGCCACGTCGCGAGTTCGCCGGCGGCGGCCGGCGGCTTCACGCGCGGCCGGTCGGGGTGCGGCGCGCCCGTGCGCGCTTCCTCGGCGGCGACCTGCGCCTGCAGCTCCGGCGACCACACCAGGCCCGGGTCGAGGCCGTGCACGCGGATGCCCGTCGCGTACAGCTCCGCGGTCAGCTGGTCGACGAAGCGGCACAGCGCCGCCTTGGCGCACGCGTACGCGAGCATCGGCGCGCCGAGCACCGGGTAGTACGCGCCGCCGCCGGTGCAGACGAGGAACTCGCCGGCGTTGCGCGCGCGGAACGTCGGCATGACGGCGCGCGCGCTGTAGTACGTCGACGTCACGTTGACGCGGAAGGTGCGTTCCCAGTCGTCGGCCGGCACGGCGTCGAAGGGCTGGTAGCTGCAGCCGCCGCCGGCGATCGCGGCGAACACGTCGACCGGGCCGTACGTGCGCTGCGCGAAGGCGACCAGCGCCTCGACCTGCGCGAGGTCGGTGACGTCCGTGCGGCACGCGGCAGCCGTGCCGCCGGCGGCGACGATCGCCGCGACGGTCTCGTCGAGGCGCGCCGCGTCGCGCGCCGCGACCACGACCTTGGCGCCAGCGGCGGCGAACGCCTCGGCGACGCCGCGGCCGACGTTGAAGCCGCCGCCGGTGACGACGGCGACCTTGCCTGCGAGCGCTGCCGTGGTCATCGCGCGCCTCGCAGGCTCACGGCGCCGCCGGCGGCGTCGTGGCCGCTTGGGTGGCAGGCTGCCCGGAGCCAGCACCGCGGCGCACCTTGGCGCGGTGGCTGAACGACGCCATGACGTCGGGGCGGCCCATGTTGGCGACCGAGCAGTTCGCGCAGACGTCGCGCAGTTCCATGTTGTAGAGCTGCCGGCGCAGTTCCTTGTACTTGGGGCCGGTCCAGATCTCGGCGAAGGTCTGCGTCTTGAAGTCGCCGAACGACGTGAACTCGAACCAGCAGCCGCACGGGAACACGGTGCCGTCCGGGTTGACGTGGATGTAGTACCACGGGAAGTAGCACGGCCGGTTGTGCTGCTTGCGCGGCGAGACCTTGAGCAGGAACTCGCGGTTCTTGTGGTCGAGGTACTCGTTGACCTCGCGCGACGAGGCCAGCCGGTCGAGGTCGGCGGTCGGCGCGATCAGGGCGAAGCCGCCGCCCTCGTCGCTGCGCTTCTGGTCGGTGACGACGCCGGCGTCGGCGAACGTCTCGGCGATCGGGATCGGCATCTGCACCTGCATGCCGACCTCGTCCGCGACCTGCTTGGCCTCGGCCAGGATGCGGTTGCAGAGCTTGGCGTCGTTCATCAGCGACTCGTGCTCGATGCCGAGCCCGCCCATCAGCGCCATGTGGACGAAGTTCATGTAGTCCACGCCGCGCTCGCGGAAGAACCGGATCATGCCCGGCACCTCGTGGATGTTGCTTCGCATCAGCACGCAGGTGACCGACAGCTGCGGCGTCTTGCTGTTGCGCGCCAGCTTGCGCTCGTTGATCAGGTCGAAGCGGCGGAGGAACACCTCCCACTTCGCCGGCGTGCGGATCTTCTCGAACGTCTCCTTGGTCATGCCGTCGCAGCTGACCGTCAGCAGCGGCATCTGCACGTCGATGACCTTGTCCATGATGGCCTGGGTCATCGACAGCGCGTTGGTGCTGAAGTGGAACCACGGCACCTCGTGCTTGCGGCACAGCTCGAGCGCGCGCGGCAGGTCGGGCGCCATCAGCGGCTCGGCGCTCGACGACAGCACGACGTCGTGGGCGCGCGGGAAGAGCTCGTTGGCGACCTTCTCCAGCAGGTCGCCGCCCATCGTGACCGGGCTCTCCTGGAACTGCGGGTGGGCGAAGTGGCACATGATGCAGCGCAACTGGCAGCGCGCGACCATGTCGACCTTCACGCGGAGGAAGCGGCGTTCATGGATGACCGGCATGGAGCCAGGATACACGTCGGACCGCACGACGGCGGGCGCGCGCTCACGGATCGTCGCGGGGCCGGGACTCGTTCCGATGCCATCGGAGCCACGGGTTGCGCCGGCGGCTCGCGGTGGGACGGCGCCAAGCAGGGCCTTCGATCCGGTGCGCCGACCGGGCGATCGTCCGTGACCGGCGCCGCGATCGCGCTGCTGCCGCGATGCGACGCCGCGTTCGGGCCGTGGGCTGCGATCGCTCGGGCTTGGCACGGCACGCGCGTGCAACGCCGACGCAACGGCGCGCCCGCGCCGACGCAATCGCCGCGC
>JBEITC010000470.1:0-3158 GCA_040375075.1 Planctomycetota bacterium
CGCGGCGACGGGCTGCTGCGCCGGTCGCGGCTGCGACGGCGCTTCCTGCCGCTGCGGCTCCTGCCGGCCCTGCGGTTGCGGGGCGCGCTGGCCCTGGCCGACCACCGGGATGCGCTTGCGGATCAGCTTCTCGATGTCGCGCAGGTACTCGTGCTCGGTCTCGTCGCAGAACGAGATGGCGATGCCGTCGCGGCCGGCGCGCGCGGTGCGGCCGATGCGGTGCACGTAGCTCTCGGGGATGTTCGGCAGGTCGAAGTTCACGACGTGCGTGATCTCCGGCACGTCGATGCCGCGGGCGGCGATGTCGGTCGCCACCAGCACCGGCGCGCTGCCGTCGCGGAAGCCGTCGAGCGCGCGCTCGCGCGCGCCCTGCGACTTGTTGCCGTGGATGGCGTGCGCCTCGATGCCGGCCTTGGACAGCGACTTGGCGACGCGGTCGGCGCCGTGCTTGGTGCGCGTGAACACCAGCGTGCGGACGAAGTTCGGGTCCTGCAGCAGCTCGATCAGGACGTCGCGCTTCTTGTCCCTCTTGACGAAGTGCACGCTCTGCTCGATGCGGTCGGCGGTCGCCGCCGGCGGCGTCACTTCGACGCGGATCGGATCGCGCAGCAGGCTGTGCGCCAGTTGCGTGATGTCGGCCGGCATCGTCGCCGAGAACAGCAGCGAGTGCCGCTGCGCCGGGATGCGCTGCAGGATGCGGCGCACGTCCGGCAGGAAGCCCATGTCGAGCATGCGGTCGGCCTCGTCGAGCACGAGGATCTCGAGGTCGCCGAGCTCGCAGTGGCGCTGCTGCATCAGGTCGAGCAGGCGGCCGGGCGTGGCGACGAGCACGTCGATGCCGCGCTGCAGCGCCTGCACCTGCGGCGATTGGCCGACGCCGCCGAAGATGATCGCGACGCGCTGGTGCAGGTGCTTGCCGTAGGCCTCGAACGAGTCGGCGATCTGCGTCGCCAGTTCGCGCGTCGGCGCCAGCACGAGCGCGCGCGGGTACCGCGGCCGCGGTCGGCGGTTGGCGGCGGTCAGCAGTTGCAGCATCGGCAGCGCGAAGGCCGCGGTCTTGCCGGTGCCGGTCTGGGCGATGCCGAGCAGGTCGCGCCCCTGGAGGAGGTGCGGGATCGCGCGGGCCTGGATGGGAGTCGGGGTCGTGTAGTTGCGGGCCGCGAGGGCGCGCAGGATCGGCTCGGACAATCCGAGCGACGGGAAGTCAGTCTGGGTCATTCTGTGCATGACCCGCCTCGGCGTCGGTCCGCTCCTGCGGTGGGCGCCGCGAAATCGTTCAGGCGGGTCGGTCTCCCCTTCGGGGCACCTGTGTGCGCCGAAGGTCCTTCGGGACCAAGGCGGGTGCGCGGGGCGATTGGAACGCGAACAGGATAGCGACAACCGTTCGCCTTGGGAACGGGGGGCGCGCGATGGGCCTCACCAACCGCCAAAGCGCGGCCAATGCGCGATGGCGTCGGTCCCGCCGTCGACGACGTCGTAGCCGGCGTGCTGCGCCGCGGTGGCGCAGGCGTGATTGGGCAGCACGCGCAGCAGCGTGCCGACGGGGAAGTCGGCCGGATCGAGCGGGCCGCCGCCGCGCCGCGACACGATGCCGTGTTCCTGGTTGGCGCCGGAGACGATCAGGTCCGCGATCGGCGCGCCGGCGAGCGAGCACACGATGCCATAGCCGTGGTCGACCGCATGTCCGGCGGTGCCGCGATCGCGCGACAGCGCCATCCAGCCGCCGTCGGTCAGCAGCCAGCCCTTGTCGGGTTGGTGGCCGATCACGCTGACCAGCACCGACAGCGCGACGTCGTCGACGGCGCAGACGCCGAGCCCGGCCATGACGAGGTCCATGAACACGTAGACGCCGGCGCGGACCTCGGTGACGCCCGACAGGTCGCGCGCGAACAGCGCGGTCGGCGTGCTGCCGACGCTGACGACGGGGCACGCGTGGCCGGCGGCGCGCAGGCGCGCGGCGGCGGCGACGACGGCTGCGCGTTCCTGCTCGGCGAGCGCTGCGATCGCGTCGGTCGAGCGGCAGTCGTACGAGGCGCCGGCGTGCGTCATCACGCCGCGCACCACGCCGCCGACAGCGAGCGCGTGCGCGGTGGCGAGCAGCGCGTCGGCGTCGGGCTTGAGTCCGGCGCGATGGCCGTCGCTGTCGATCTCGAGCAGCGCCGGCAGGCCCGCGTGGCGCGCCGCGACCGCGGTCGCGGCCTGCACGCCGTCGACGACGACGGTCAGGTCGCAGCCGCGCGCGCGCAGGTCGATCACGTGGTCGAGCTTGTTGGGCGCGATGCCGACGGCGTACAGGATGTCGCGGATGCCGGCGGCGAAGAAGCGCTCCGCCTCGGCGAGCGTCGAGACCGTGATCGCGGGCGCCGTCGGGTCGAGCATGCGGCGCGCGATCTCGGGCGACTTGGAGGTCTTGCCGTGCGGCCGCATGCGCACGCCGAGCCGTTCGAGCTGCGCCCGCATGCGGGCGAGGTTGCGCGCCATGCGCGGCTCGTCGAGCAGCAGGCGCGGCGTGGTCGAGGAAGCGAGCGGTCGCGGGGTCACGGCCGCAGTCTACGTCGCCGCGCGTGGCGAACACGCGGCCGGCGTTGCATGATCGGTCCGTGCCCGGCGCGAACGACCGACTGCCGCTGCTCGCCCTCGCGGGGCTGTTCGTCGGCTACTCGTGCAGCTACTTCCATCGCGCGGACCTGTCGGCGCTGGCGCCGGTGTGGACCGGCGATGGCCTGCACGCGGCGCTGCGCGCCGCCCTGCCGGACCTCGCGTCGCTGGGCATGCTCGTCTACGCCTGCGGCAAGCTGCTCGGCGGCTGGCTCGCCGATCGCTTCGGCGGACGGCGCACGTTCGTCGCCGCGCTGGCCGGGGCGGGCATCGCCGAGGCCGTCGCGGTCTTCGCCGAGACGCCGTTCGCGTTCGCCGCGTGCCGCGTGGCCGGCATGCTGGTGCTCGGCTGCGCCTGGCCGTCGGTCGGCCACGTCGCCGCGGCGATGACGCCGCGCGCGCGGCTGGCGACGACGATGGCGTTCTTGTCGCAGAGCTACCTGCTCGGCGACGCCGCGGTGCGGGCCTTGCTGGCCGCCGTCGTCGCCGGCGGCGGCGGCGCGCACGGCGTGCTGCGCACCTCGGCGTCCGGCTTGCTCGCCGGCGCGGCGCTGGTCGGC
>JBEITC010000036.1:0-15530 GCA_040375075.1 Planctomycetota bacterium
CGCTGCCGACCGCGCCGCCGCCAGCGCGGCCTGTCCGTCTCGCTCCGACTTGGTGGCGCCATCACCGCGGCTGCGTGCCTACCCGGTCCTAGGCCCTCAGAGTCGGAGCCGCCGCGGTTGGTTGCCGTGGTGCGCCCGCAGCGATTCTGGCCGTGTCCAAGCCGCTCCGCTGCGGCTGCCCATTCGCCGCGGCGGCGTCCCCATCCCTTTCCATGCCATCCGCGCCTCGGCTGCCGCAGTTGGGTGCCCAACTGCGCCCGTCACGTTTCTCGCCCGTGTCCCGACGGTTCCGCTGCAGTCTGCGTGTCGCCGCAGCTGCCTCCCTGGCCGGTACCTGGCCCTCCGCCCCGCCGTCGGGCTCTCCGACGCGGGGCGGTTGCTGCGCGCTCAGAACGCGTCCGCTGCGCGGTACGCGTCGATCAGCATGCGCTCGCCTTCCTTGCCGGCGTGGGCGTTGCCGTGCTCCATGCCCATGACGCCCTGGAAGCCCTTCTTGTGGATGTGGCGGAAGACGTTGCGGTAGTTGATCTCGCCGGTGCCCGGTTCGCAGCGGCCCGGGTTGTCGCCGACCTGGAAGTAGCCGATCTCGGTCCAGGCGCGGTCGATGTTGGGGATCAGGTTGCCCTCGGTGATCTGCTGGTGGTACAGGTCGTCGAGGATCTTGCAGTGCTTGCTGCCGACGCCGCGGCAGATCTCGTAGCCCTGCGCGACCTTGGTGAGGAACAGCTCGGGGTGGTCGCGGAAGTTGAGCGGCTCGAGCACCATCGTCAGGTCGGCCTCGGCGACGATCTCGCAGCAGCGCTTGAGCAGCTCGATGCAGTTGGCCATCTGGTAGCCCCAGTCCTGCCGGTGGTCGACGCTGCCGGGGACGACCGTGCACCACTTGGCGTGCACGCGCTTGGCGACCTCGACCGACTTCCTCATGTCGGCGAGCACGCGTTCGGCGTGTTCCTTCTTGCCCGACGCGAAGGTCGGCGCGCTGAAGTCGCCGTGCGCGACGAACACGCCCATGGTGATGCCGAGGTCCTTCATGACCTTGCCCAGGCGCTCCTGGTCGGCGGGCGAGCGGCCGCCCATGCCGTTGTCTTCCCAGGCGCGGAAGCCTTCGTCGAACGCGAACTTCAGCTGGTCCTCGTCCGACTTCGCATGGTTGCCGAACATGCCGAAGTGCGGGCCGTACTTCAGCTTGAAGGGCTCACCGCGGCGGGCGCGGGCGGCGGCGAGGGAGTCGGCGGGAATGGCGCTGGCGACGAGGCCGGCGCCGCTTGCGGCGAGGAAGGTGCGGCGTTGCATGGTCTGCTCCTGTTGAGGTGCGCCGACCATACCGCCGCGCCGACCGCGCGGCGCGCGCCTATTTGCCCTGGCGCAGCAGCTTGAACAGGTCGCTGTCGGTCGAGATCACCAGGTTGGTGCGTGCGCCGAGCACGCTGCGGTAGGTGTCGAGCGTCTTCAGGAAGGCGTAGAACTCGCGCGACTCGGCCGTCTTGTCGTAGGACTCGGCGTAGACGCGCGTCGCCTCGGCGTCGGCGGCGCCGCGGACCTCCTGCACCTTCTTGTACGCCTCCGACTCGACCTCGCGCAGGCGCCGTTCCTTGCGGCCGAGGATGCGCGCCGCCTCGCCTTCGCCCTCGCTGCGGAAGCGCTGCGCGATCTGCGTGCGCTCGCTCTTCATGCGCTGGTGGATCGGGTCGAGCACCTCGGGCGTGTAGTTGACGCGCTTGAAGCGCACGTCGAGCAGTTCGATGCCGAGCGGCAGCAGCTTGGGTGCGGCGGCGGCGAGGATGTCCTTCTCCAGCTCCTTGCGGCCGCGCTTCGCCGGACGCAGCGCCGCAGCGCCCTGGGCCGTCGGATCGACCGCGGCGGCGCGCGCCTTGTCGCTGCGCACGACCTCGATGAGCTCGTGGCTCGCCACGGCCGCGCGCGTCTCGCTGCCGATGATGTCCTCGAGGCGCGACTGGGCGCTGCGCAGGTTGCGCAGGGCCACGTACCACTTCGCCGGGTCGGCGATGCGCCAGCGCGCGAAGGTGTCGACCTCGATGTAGGTCTTGTCCTTGGTCGGCATGCGCGTCGCCGGGCCGTCGAACTCGAGCACGCGCTTCTCGATGCGGTTGACCTCCTGGACGAACGGCGTCTTCCAGTGCAGGCCCGGCTCCGTCACCGGCTCGCCGACGGGCGCGCCGAACTGGGTCAGGATCACCGTGTCGGTCTCCGAGACGGTGTAGAACGCGCCGCCGGCGACCAGCAGCACGAGCACGGCCAGCACGAGGCCGGCGAGCGAGGCGAGCTTCACTTGCCGCCTCCCTGGGCCTTGCCCTGAAGCATCGGCAGCAGTTGCGTCACCGAGGCGTCGACGATCCAGGTGTCTGCCAACGCCGGCAGCACGTCCTTCATCGTCTCCAGGTACAGGCGCGTGCGGGTGACCTGTGGCGCCTTGCTGTACTGCGCCAGTTGCGCGTTGAAGGCGGCGACGTCGCCGAGCGCCTCGTTGACGCGCTGCAGCCGGTAGCCCTCCGCCTCGCTGAGCTTCTGCTCGGCCTCGCCCTCGGCGCGCGGCACGGCCTTGTTGTACTCGCCGTTGGCGACGTTGATCATGTTCTCGCGGTCCTGCTGCGCCTTGTTGACCTCGTTGAACGAGGCCTGCACCGGCTGCGGCGGGTTGACGTTCTTGAGCTGCACCTGGTCGATGCCGACGCCGAGCTGGTAGAGCTGCGCGAGCTCGCCGAGCCGCGCGACCGCCGCCACCTCGATCTCCTGCCGGCCGACGGTGATGACCTCGTCGACGGTGCGGTCGCCGACGACCTCGCGCATGACCGCCTCGCCGAGGTCGCGCAGCGTCTGCCCGGGCTCGTGCACGTGGAACAGCCACAGCCGCGGGTCGGCGATGTGGTACTGCACGACCCACTCGACGAGCACCGCGTTGAGGTCGCCGGTGACCATCGCGCGCTCCTTCTCCGGCTCGTCGCCGACCTGGTCCGGGTTGGTCCAGTCGTGGTCTGGCGCAGTGCCGAACTCGAGCTTGAGCTGACGGCGCACGGCCAGCGTGGTGACGACGTCGACGCCGAACGGCAGCTTGAAGTGCAGTCCGGGCTCGGCGGTGTGCGAGTAGCGGCCGAAGCGCTGCACCACGCCGACCGAGTCGGAGGGCACGGTGTAGTAGGTGGTGAAGAGGCCGACCAGCAGCAGCGCCAGCGGCACGAGGACCTTCAGCACCCGGAGCTTCGACCAGTCCGGGCCGCCGACTTGGAACGTGGGACGCGACATGGCGCCGGTTGTAGCCGGCGCCGTCGCGGTCCTGCCATCCGCTGCGCGGCTACTGCGTGAACAGGTTGACGAACGGATTGGTCGCGACGATCGCGCCCTGCGCGTCGAGCGACACTGCCTGGCTCCACCAGAGCGAGCCCGTCGCCGGCGCCAGCGGCGCTGGGAACGTCGCCGTGAAGACGCCTTGCGCGTCGGTCGAGCCGAACAGCGGGATCAGGTTGCCGCCCGCGCGCAGCGGCGGCAGCCCCGGGAACGGGATCTGCGTCGGGCCCGGCGCGTCGCCGAGCAGCAGCAGGAACGGCGCAGTTCCGGCGGTCTGCACCTGCAGCGTCACCGAGGCGCCCTGCGCGACCTGCTCCGGCGACAGGCTGAGCCGCGCCGGCGGCGCCACCGGCACGGTCAGCGTGTAGACCTCGACGTCGTCGATCTGCCAGCCGCCGTAGGCGATGTTCGAGTCGCTCAGCAGGCGGAACTCGACGACGAGCGCCGGGTTGTTGCCGCCGTTCGGCGCCATGGTCTCGAACGTCGTCCAGCCGGCGTCGTTGACCGGCGCGTACGCGGTCGCCCACGTCAGCACGCCGCCGATGCGCAGTTCGAGCCGGTCGATCGGCCCGGCGCAGCTGATCCAGCGCTTGAAGCGCACGCGCACCGACGAGTAGCCGGTGCAGTCGACCGGCGGGCTGCGCAGCCACGAGTCGGTCGACAGCGGATACGCGCCGCTCGCCGTCAGGTTGGTGCCGGCGCACTGCGTGCCGCTCGCCGCCGCCGTCGGGTCGCTCCAGCCGAAGCCCGACGCGCCGGCCGGCGCGCCGATCTGCCAGTCGTCCGTGCCGCTCGTCGCTCCGTGCGTCCAGCCGGTGCCGCCCTGTTCGAAGTCCTCGCGCCAGATGCGCTTCTCGCTCTGCGTCAGGTAGCCGTACTCGCTGCTGGCCGGGATGCGGAAGGTCGGGCCGGACGCGTGCTGCGCCTCGAAGTGGTACTGCAGGATCGTCGGCGCCAGCTGGCCTGGCAGCAGCGCCTGGAAGCGGTTCGCGGCGCCCGTCGGGATCATCGCGCGTTGCTGCCAGACGCCGTTGCCGGTCGTCCAGTGCACGCGCACCTGCGCGAACGAGCCGGTCACCGGCACCGCCTCGACCTCGACGCGGCGCGGCATGCCTTGGTCGAACGTCGGGCCGAGCGCGGTGCCGTTCTGCACGAACCCGGGCACGATCTGCGGGTACGGCAGGCTGTGCAGGTTGCACGCGGCGGCCAGCTCCGTGTAGTGCGGCGTGCCGTTGGCGAGCAGGCCGTCGTTGTCGTCGGCCTGGAACGCGGCGACGACGGCGTCGGGCTGGTTCTGCGCGTTCGCGGCGATCGACGCGAGCACGATGTCGTTGCTGATCGTCAGCGCCTGCGGCGTGCCGAGGCTGGCGCGCAGGACCTCGCGGAACTTCCACGCGAAGCCCATCCACGACTCGCCCTGCGCGTGCACGCCGGAGCCGCTCGGGTACTGGCGCGTGTTCGTGCCGTTGCGGATGCCGCCGCCGCCGCTGAAGAAGTCGTGCCCGATCTGCGGGTCGTCGAGCAGGTACATGCTGCAGATGTCGCCCCAGCCTTCGCTCAGGCCGTTGGTCTGCGAGATGCCACCGTAGCGGTCGTCGAGGCCGTGGCCCCACTCGTGCGCGACGACCGAGGCCGCCGACGTGTTGTTGCAGCCGCCGCCCGACGCGTAGAAGTTGATCGAGTTGCCGACGTAGTACGCGTTGCACGTGCTGGTCAGGTTGACCGTCGGCTGCACGTTGTCGGCGACCGCCAGCTCCGGCGAGTTGCCGAGGATGGCGCGCGCCCAGCTGTTGATGCGATCGGTCCAGTAGTACGTCGTCGTGTGCGCGAGCAGTTGCTCGCCGGCGTTGCTCGCGCCGAACTGCAGCGTCGCCGGCACGCCGGGCTGCAGGTTCGCGGTCGCGGTGGGGCCGCCGGGTCCGAACACGAGGTTGCAGCGCTGGCCTTCGACCAGCGCGGTGACCTGCAGCGGCGCCGCCAGGTCGATCGTGAACTGGCCGTTCTGGTCGGTCGTCTGCACGCCGTGGCCGGGCACGGCCACCTGGACGCCGGGCAGCGGCTCGTTGGTCGGCGTCGACACCGGCGAGAAGCCCGTGTGGGACCAGCCGCGCACGGTGACCGTCGTCGGCACGGGCAGCAACGCGCCGTGCGCGGGGCCGCCGCCGCCGATGTCCTTGGCGCAGCCGGGCAGTCCGCACTCGTGCTTGTCGTTGGCGAAGCGCAGCGCCTGCCCCGTGCGGGCGTCGACGTAGACGCGACCGACCGGGCCGGAGCCGTCGGCGGCGACGGCGCTGACCGGGACTTCCCAGGCGAGGCGCACAGCCGCCGGCGCCGTCGCCGCGTCGTCGCCGCACAGCACGAGTCGAACCGCGCGCGCCTTCCCCGGTTGCGGGCCGGCGACGGGTTCGCGGCCGAGCCACAGCCACGCCTGCGCCAACGCGACGTCCTCACCGATCGTCGGCGTCACGTCGAAGTCCGCCGGCACCGGCCACGCCGTGCTGCCGAGGTGCACGAGGCGACCGACCATGTGGATGCGCACGTCGGCGCGGCCGCCGATGACTTCGAGGCCGCGGAACGACTGGCGGAAGGTGAACGTCCACGTGCGGCCCATGCGCGCGCCGATCGTCTCGGCGAAGTCGCTGGCGCCGAGTCCGAGCAGTCCGGCGTGGCGCTGCAGTTCGCGATGCGCATGACGTCGCGCCTCGGCTTCGCTGGCGCCGCGCCAATCGGCGAGGTCGTAGCCGTGGCCGAAGATTGCGCGCGGCGTGCCGGTCGGCGCATGCCACTGCGCGATCCACGCCGAGCCGTGCGCGTTGGTGAATGCGTCCCAAGCGGCGGCGACGGCGGCCGTCGGCGTCGCGCCGGCAACTGCGCCGGCGTCGACGTAGGCAGCGGCGGGATCCTGCGCGGTGGCAGGCGCGATGGCGACGAACGCGGCGAACGACGCCGTGGCGAGGGAAGTGCGTGCGAGCATGGCCGTGGTGCGAGGCGGGCGGCGGGCCGCACAAGACTAGATCGTCCCCGCGGGGCGGTCCATCGCCTCGGCGAACGCGATGGCGCCGCGGCGCGCGGCACGGCGCACCGTGTTCGTCACGGGGTCGCGTCGTCATCGGTCGTTGCTACGCTCCCGCACGTGTCGCCGATGATCTCTCGCCTGGTTACGTCCGCTGCCGTTTCGTTCGCGCTGCTCGCCGCCGTCGTCGCCCAAGGTCCGGCCAAGGAATCCGGGAGCGGCGACTTCGCCGCCTACCGGCAGTCGATCGGCGACAGCGGCGTCGGCTTCGACCTCGTGCCGGTCCCCGGCGGCACGTTCGTGATGGGCAGCCCGGCGGGCGAGAAGGACCGCAAGGACGACGAAGGCCCGCAGGTCGCGGTCGAGGTGGCGCCGTTCTGGATGGGCAAGCACGAGGTGACCTGGGCCGAGTACGACCTGTGGAGCACCGACGCGTCGCGGCCGATGGAGAAGAAGCCCGACGGCGTGGCGCGACCGACGCCGCCCTACATGGACATGACGTTCAACATGGGCCGCGAGGGCTATCCGGCGATCTGCATGTCGCACATCGCCGCGCGTCAGTACTGCGCCTGGCTGAGCCAGAAGACCGGCCGCTTCTACCGGCTGCCGACCGAGGCCGAGTGGGAGCACGCGTGCCGCGCCGGCACCGCGACCGCATGGTCGTGCGGCGACGACGAGAAGGCGCTCGACGCGCACGGCTGGCACGCCGGCAACAGCGCGCGCGTGCTCGAGCAGGGCGCGCCGCCGGCGCCGGCCTACCAGAAGGTCGGCGGCAAGCAGCCGAATCCCTGGGGCCTGCACGACATGCACGGCAACGTCGCCGAGTGGGTGGCAGACACCTATCTCGCCGACGCCTATGCCGCCGCCAATGGCGCCGCGCCGCGCCGCGATCCGTTCTTCCCGCCGAAGCTCGACGCCAAGGGCCGGCCGGCGCGCTTCCCGCACGTCGCGCGCGGCGGCAGCTGGCGCGATCCGGCGGCGCTGGCGCGTTCGGCCGCGCGCCTGTCGAGCGAGACCTCGTGGAACCAGCGCGACCCGCAGGTGCCGAAGAGCTGGTGGTACCTGACCGAGGCGCAGAACATCGGCTTTCGCATCGTGCGGCCGCAGCGCGAGCCGAGCGCCGAGGAACGCGCGCGCTTCGAGAAGCTGTGAGCGCGAGCCGGCCCTGATCCCGTTTTCCTTCCCTCGTCCCGACCCGATCCCCATGAGCACGTCCCGCCGTTCGTTCCTCTACACGGCCGCCGCCGCGGCGACCGCCCAGAGCCTCTCCCGCTCGCTCGCCGCCGGCCGTGATCCGCTGGCGCAGGGCCAGGGCAATGACGAAGTGCGCATCGGCCTGGTCGGCTGCGGTGGCCGCGGCAGCGGCGCGATCAGCCAGGCGCTGTCGACCAAGGGCCTGACGCGCGTCGTCGCCGTCGCCGACATGTTCGGCGAGCGCCTCGACGGCTGCCTCGACAGCCTCGGCGAGAACGAGTCGTTCAAGAAGAAGGTCGACGTGCCGAAGGAGCGCCGCTTCGTCGGCCCGGACGCCTACCTCGGCGTCATGGCGAGCAACTGCGACGTCGTGCTGGTGGCGACGCCGCCGCACTTCCGGCCGGCGCACTTCGAGGCGGCGGTGAAGGCGAAGAAGCACGTCTTCTTCGAGAAGCCCGTCGCCGTCGACTCGCCCGGCGTGCGCCGCGTGCTGGCCGCGGCCGAAGCCGCCGACAAGCTCGGCCTCGCGGTGTGCAGCGGCCTGCAGCGGCACCACCAGAACGGCTACCTGGAGATCATGAAGCGCATCCACGGCGGTGACCTCGGCCGCCTGCTGTTCGCGCGCTGCAGCTGGAACCAGGGCAGCCTGTGGCACGTCGCGCGCCAGCCGGACATGAGCGACATGGAGTGGCAGCTGCGCAACTGGCTGTACTTCACGTGGCTGTCCGGCGACCACCTCGTCGAGCAGCACGTGCACAACCTCGACGTCATCAACTGGGCGATGCAGGCGCATCCGACGCGTTGCCGCGGCATGGGCGGCCGTCAGGTCCGCACCGACCCGAAGTTCGGCCACATCTTCGACCACCACGCCATCCAGTATCAGTACGCCAACGGCGCGTGGTGCTTCTCCGAGTGCCGCCAGATCGACGGTTGCGCCAACGACGTGAGCGAGCACGTCTACGGCACGAATGGCGAGGCGCACATGGGCAACGGGTGGCGCATCACCGGCGACAAGCCGTGGCAGCACCAGGGCCCCAACAACGACCCGTACCAGACCGAGCACGACGACCTGTTCGCCGCGATCCGCGCCGGCAAGCCGTTCTCCGAGGCGCGCATGGTCGCGGAGAGCACGCTGACCGCGATCATGGGCCGCATGGCGACCTACTCCGGCCAGGAGGTCACCTGGGAGCAGGCGATGAGCAGCGACGAGAAGTGGGGGCCCGACAGCTACGAGTTCGGGCCGCTGCCCGTCGATCCGGTGCCGATGCCGGGCCAGAAGCGCCGCGGCTGATCGGTCCGCCGCAACGGCGAGCGGGTCGTCGCGGTACGAGACGCCGGGCCTTGCCCGGTTCGTCGGCGATCTGCCTGCGCGGAACGATCCGTGTCATCGTTGTCGCAGGCGCGCGGACCGCGGTTGGAGGACTCGACGCCTTGCGCAGATGAGGTACGTTCTCACATTCCGCGGCGTGTTTGCGGGTCTGCGTGTCCCGCAGCCCTCGTTCCGACGCGAACTTCCTCCGTCCGTTCCACGACGTCTCGTCTTCGCTCCATGAACAAGCTCACTCTGCTCGCCAGCGCGATTGCGCTCACGACTGCCACCGCGATGGCCCAGTCGGTCCTCGTCCCGTCCGCGGCGCTCGGCCCGTTCGCGGGCACCAGCGGCAACTACTTCACCGCTGGCGGCATCAACCGCTTCCAGATGGTCTACGACACCGCGAACTTCACGAGCCAGGGCGTGATCGCGCCGGTCAGCATCACCAGCGTGCAGTTCCTCTACGGCGGCGGCACGACGGCGACGAACATCGTCACGTTCCCGTCGGTCTCCGTGTACCTGCAGCCGGCCGCGGTCGACTTCGCCGTGCAGAGCACGACGTACTCGGCCAACCGCACGATCGATCCGCTGCCGACCGCGAACTACGCCGGTCCGGTCACGACGCAGGCGGGCACGTACTACGTCGACATCCCGCTGACCACGCCGATCAGCTTCGACCCGTCCGCGGGCGTCGACCTGCTGATCGAGGTCGAGGTCAACGGCGCGCCGTCGCCTGCCCTCGGCAACACGCAGGCCTGCACGTTCAGCGCCGCGCCGCCGGCCAACTCCTGCAACGTCAAGCGCAGCGTCGGCTCGCTCACGGCCCTGACGGGCGCCAACTCGGCGTTCGTGCCGATCGTCAACCTCGTCTACACGCCGGCCCCGAACGCCGCGTCGTACACGTCGCTCGGCGCGGGCTGCATCGCCAAGTACGCCTCCCTGTACGAGCTGTTCGCCGCCCCGGCGAACTTCGACCTGCAGAACTCGGCACTCACGTTCCTGTCGGCCAGCGGCGGCTACGTCGCGGTCCGCTCGGGCTCGTGGATCCCGGTCGGCTCGATCCAGGCCGTCCCGACGGTCCTCGCGCTCGGTGACGACGCCACCGTCAACTACCCGTTCACGGTTGGTTCGTTCCCGGGTTGGACCGGCATCGAGGTCTGCTCGAACGGCTACGTCGCTCCGGCGATCGGCAACACGCTGACGGCCGCCCCGAACGTCAACACGTTCCTCAACTCGCTGAACCCGGCGTTCGGCTGCCAGCTCGACCTCGACCCGCAGGCTCCCGGCCTCGGCGCCGGCACGATCCAGGTCGAAGAGAGCGCTGGCGTCACGACCGTGACGTGGAACGGCGTCACCAACTGGAACAGCGGCACCGGCGCGGCGCCGTGCGACATCCAGATCCAGCTCTACCCGTCGGGCGACGTCACGCTCGCCTTCGGCGCCAACTTCACGACGTTCAACCCGAACGGTGGCGTGCTGGTCGGCTACTCGCCGGGCGGCCCGAGCCGTGACCCGGGCAACCGCGACATCTCGGCGCTGACCGCTGGCGTCTTCCTCGAGCCGGCCGACGTCCTCCCGATGGAGCTCGCGGCCACCAACCGTCCGGTGTTCGGCGCCAACTGGAACCTGACGACCAGCAACATCGACGCGACCAGCGTGCTGGGCGTCGACGTGTTCGGCGTCACCGACCCGGGCATCAACGACCTGTTCTTCCTCGGCGCGCCGGGCTGCGGCCTGCGCGCGAGCCTGGACGTCGTCAACGCCTGGTTCGTCACCGGCCCGACGCACACGTACAGCTTCCCGGTCCCGGCCGGCCAGCCGGCGCTGCAGGGCTTCAACCTGTACACGACGACGGCGACGCTGCAGGTCCCCGGCCAGAACGCGTTCGGCTGGATGACCTCGAACGGCATCCAGGGCACGCTCGGCTCGATCTGATCGGGTCGCAAGCCACCTTGGTGACCGCTTCGCGGCCGCGTCGTTCCTCGTGAGCGGCGCGGCCGCTGGCGTTGTGGGACAGGCGCTTCGCCCCGGTTCGATGGCCCCGCCTCGCAGTCGCCGCGAGCGCGCCGCCGCGATCCTCGGTCGCAAGGCGGCCGCGACGCCCTGACGGACGTCGCGATCCGGGACGGCGCAGTCTGCGTCATCGTCGTGCGGCGCGCGGGTCGGGAAGTCCCCATGCCAACGCGCCATCGGATCGGTGGAGCGCATTGCTGGCAGCAAACTCGTGACGCTGGAGGGCTTTCGCTCCCCGCGGATCGAGGTAGGGTGCTTCGTCGCGATCGTCGTGCGTGATCGACATCCTCGCGGAACCTCGCGCGCATCCGACACGTCTCAACCTTCGCACCGTCCCACAGCAACCATCATGTCCAAGTTCGTCTCCGTCGCTTCGCTCCTCCTTCTCAGCGCGGCTGCCGTCGCGCAGTCGACCGCCAACATCCCGAACCCCGCCGTGTTCCCCGGCGGCGGCTCCTCGGGCAACATCTGGCGCGCCGGCCTCAACCGCGTTCAGTGCTTCTACGACTCGTCCAACTGGGAAGGTCAGAACATCGGGCAGCCGATCGTGATCAGCCAGCTCGAGTGGCGCAACTTCGGGGCCGTCGCGGCCCCGATCACGTACCCCAGCGTCGACATCTTCATCCAGCCGGCGGCGGTCAACTACTCGGCGCCGAGCACGACGTTCGCGAGCAACCGCTCGGCCGCTCTCGGCACGCCGAACTACTCGGGCCCGGTGACGGTGCAGGCTTCGGCCACGGCCGGCGCCTACGTCATCAGCATCCCGCTGACGACGCCCGCCACGTACACGCCGGACCTCGGCGTCGACCTGCTGGTCGAGATCGTCATCAACGCGGCGCCGACGCCGCTGGCCGGCTTCACGGCTGACACCGGCTTCAGCAACCCGGCGCACCTGTGCAACTCGGTCCGCTCCGTCGGCAGCACCACCGCGCTGACCGGCGCGGCCTCGGCCTTCTGCCCGGTCCTGCGCACGACCTACACCAACGCCCCGGGCGCGGCCACGAAGAGCGTCAACGGCGCCGGCTGCTACCGCTTCGCCGCGTCGTTCTACGAGCAGTTCGCGGGTTCGGCCAACGACCTGTCGAACGCGACGGTCGCGATGACGCCGAGCAACGGCGGCTACGTCGCGATCACGACGCCGAGCTCGACCCTGATCCCGGTCCCGGCCGGCACCGTCGGCCTCGCGCTCGGCGATGACGCGGTCTCGGCCCCGCTCGCGCTGCCCTTCACCTTCGACTTCCCGGGTGGCTCGGCGACCAGCATCGTCGTCGACTCCAACGGCGGCATCATCCTGAGCGGCACCGCGGCTTCGAGCATCCTCGGCTCGGGCGCGACGCTCCTCAGCCTGCCCAGCGTCCGCCTGGTTGCGGCTGGCTCGGACCTGCTGCCGGACGGTGCTGCCAACGTGAACAACGTCTTCGCCTACGCCGATCCGGCCAACGCGAACTCGTACGTGATCACCTGGAGCAACGTGCCGATGTTCGGCTCCATCCCCGTGCCGCCGCCGGCCTCGACGTTCCAGATCGTCCTCACGGACGCCGGCAACGCCGACCTCGTCGAGTTCCGTTACGGCAGCGTCGTCAACGACAGCAGCAGCAACACCGGCATCATGGTCACCGGCTTCAGCCGCGGCCAGGGCGCGGTCGCCCCGGCGGCGGGCGTCGACCTGACGGCCGGCCCGGTCGTCACGCAGGCCGACCAGCGTGAGATGACCCTGGCCAGCAACCGCCCGGTCACGGGCACGAACTGGAACCTGACGGCCAACAACATCCCGGCCGGCGGCGTGCTGGGCGTGGACATCCTCGGCATCAGCAACCCGGGCCTGTCGGACCTGTTCTTCCTCGGCCTGCCGGGCTGCGGCCTCTACGCGTCGCTCGACTCGCTGGCGGCGTACTTCCCGGCCGGCCCGTCGCACGCCTACTCGCTGGCGATCCCGAACGATCCGACGCTGACCGGCTTCGCGATCTTCTCGCAGTCGGCGATGTTCGTGCTGCCGGCCCCGAACGCCTTCGGCGCCATCACCAGCAACGGCGTCGGCGGCGTGGTCGGCACGTTCTGATCCGTCCGCACGCCTGACCGCCCGCCGCGCGTCGGCGGGCCAGCCGCGGCCGCGGTCGTCCTTCGGGGCGGCCGCGGCCGCGGTCGTTTGCGGCGCGGTGCCCTGCCTCGACCTGGGCGCCCTGGCCTTGCGCCCCTTCGCGACGGAACCGTGCGAGGTATTCTTGGCTGTACCTGCCACCTCGCCATCCCATGCGCCACCACGCCATCCCCGCCATCCTCGCGACCGCCGCGCTGCTCACCGCGCAGCAGGCGGTCGAGCCGCCGTCGCCGCCGAGCCACGAACAGGCCAACGCGCTCGCCGACGCGCCGCGCCTGCTGCGCCTCAAGCATGCGACGTTCGACAGTTCGGCCGCCGAGCCGTCGATCCCCGCCGACCTGCGCAGCGACGCCGCCGACGTCGACCACTTCCTCGTCCAGATCGGCGCGACGATCGACGAGGGCAACAAGCAGGCGCTGCGCGACCGCGGCCTCGAGCTGCTCGACTACATCCCCAACCGCGCGTGGATCGTGCGCGGCGCCGCGGCGCAGGTCGCTGCCTGCGTCCGCGACGGCGTCGCGATCTGGTCGTCGCCGCTGCACGCTGCGTACCGGATCGACCCGCTGCTGCTCGCCGGCCCGACGCCGGCGCGCGTGGCCGTGCTCGGCTTCCTCGGCGTCGATCGCGCCACGCTGCGCGCGCAGATCGCCGCCGCCGGCGGCACGGTCGCCGAGGAGCACGAGCAGATCGACCGCTGGCTGATGCTGGTCCCGGCGACGCCGGAGCTGTGCAAGGCGCTGGCGCGCTGCCGCGACGTGCAGTGGGTCGAGGCCGAGGGCCTCGTCACCACGCGCAACGACACGATGACGTGGGCGGTGCAGACCGCGACCAGCGGCAACCGCCGCATCTGGACCGCCGGCCTGCACGGCGAGGGCCAGGTCATCGGCCACATGGACGGCGGCATCGCGACGTCGGCCTGCCAGTTCTCCGACCCGGCCAACCCGATCGGCCCGAACCACCGCAAGATCGTCTACACGTCCGGCGCCGGCGGCGCCAACACGCACGGCACGCACACGGCGAGCACGGCGGCGGGCGATCCGTTCCCGATCAACGGCACGACGACGGCGCGCGGCCTCGCCTACGCCGCGAAGATCGCGCACAGCAACAACTACTCCGCCTCGGCGTGGAGCTCGCTCGCCATCGCGCACCGCAACGCCGGCGCGCGCGTCCACACCAACTCGTGGGGCAACGACGGCACCACCGCCTACGACGCCCACTGCAACGCCATCGACGCGTTCTCGTGGACGTACGAGGACAACCTCGTGCTGTTCGCCGAGACCAACCTGTCGGCGCTGAAGAACCCGGAGAACGCCAAGAACCTCGTCGCCGTCGGCAACGCGCTGAACGGCGCCAGCTACACGAACAAGGGCGGCGGCGGCGTCGGCCCGACGTCGGACGGGCGGCGCAAGCCCGACCTGTTCGCGCCCGGCACGTCGATCGTCGCGGCGTCGACCGCGGCCTGCGGCACGACGTCGTTGAGCGGCACCAGCATGGCCTGCCCGGCGGCGACCGCTGCGTCGTCGCTGATCCGCCAGTACTTCGCGCAGGGCTTCTATCCGACCGGCGCCGCCAACCCGGCGGACTCGTTCAGTCCCACGGGCGCGCTGGTGAAGGCCGTGCTGGTCAACACCTGCCAGGACATGACCGGCGTCGCCGCGACGGTGCCGAACACCACCGAGGGCTGGGGCCGCATCGTGCTCGACGAGACGCTGCACTTCAGTGGCGACCTCGGTCGCATGTGGGTGGCTGACGTCCGCCGCGCCAACGGCCTCGCCACCGGCGGGCAGCGCACGTTCACGATCGACGTGGTGTCGTCGTCGCGGCCGCTCGAGATCACCATGGCGTTCACCGACTTCGCCGGCGCGGTCAACGCGGCGTCGGCGGCGGTCAACAACCTCAACCTCGAGGTCACGGCGCCGAACGGCACGGTCTACCTCGGCAACGCCTTCAGCGGCGGCTTCTCGGCCACGGGCGGCACGGCCGACCTCATCAACAACGTCGAGCGCATCGCGCTCGCCTCGCCCGCGGTCGGCGCCTGGACGATCCGCGTCGTCGGCGCGTCGGTGCCGCAAGGGCCGTGCGGCTACGGGCTGTGCGCCTCGGGCGACCTCGGCGGCGGCTTCGGCTTCGCCAGCGTCGCCAACTACGGCGCCGGCAAGCCGGGCACGCTCGGCGTGCCGACGATCAGCGGCACCCTGCCGGTCATCCCGTCGACGTGGACGCTGAGCGGCGCGCTCACCCTGTCCAATGCCTTCGGCATCGTCGTCTACGGCGACGCGCCGACCTCGCTGCCGTTCGACGGCGGCACGGTGCTCGCCAACCCGCTGATCCTCAACATCGTCACCACCGGCTCGACGATCGGGCAGTGGACCTTCCCGGTGACGATCCCGAACTCGACCGTGTTCAACGGCGTCAGCACCT
The DNA here is from genome assembly GCA_040375075.1 of Planctomycetota bacterium. GTDB lineage: Bacteria > Planctomycetota > UBA1135 > UBA1135 > UBA2386 > UBA2386. Next base: position 15,355 of record JBEITC010000036.1, read on the forward strand.
ACTGGCAGTTCTGGATGCCCAACGACCCGATCGCCGCGGGCGAGCGCTGGGCCGCTTCGGCTGGCCTGAAGATGACGATGGGCAACTGATCCGTCGCGGGGGGCGTGGGGGGCGCCCCGCCCGGGGGCCCGGCGGGCGCTGCGCCGGCACGATGCGCCGCTGCGCCGCCGGACCCC
>JBEITC010000642.1:0-1731 GCA_040375075.1 Planctomycetota bacterium
CCCCCGCCCCCGCCGCCGGCGCCCAGCCTCGCCGCCATGGTCGCGCGCGACGTGAGCGGCAACCTGCCGCGCCGGCTCGCCGCGCGCGTGCTCGACGATCTCGACGTCGAGTCGCCCGCTGACGCCAACGCCCTGCCGCCGTTGCTCGCGCGCATGCTCGGCGACCGCGACCATGCCGGCGCAGCGTGGCTGCTCGAAGCTGCCGGCGCGCATCCGACCGTGCCGGCAGACGTCCTCGCCGAACTCGACCGTGCCGCGGCGCAAGGCTGCGACGACGCGGCGCTCCGCGCTGCCTTCGCGCGCGGCGACCGCCACGAACTGCTGGCGCTCGCCGCGCTCGCGCTGCAACTCGGCGGCGACAGCACGACGCGCTTTGCGCGCGCTGCGGCCCAGACGGCCGGGGACATCGCGCAGTTCCTCGCCGACGCGGTGCCGGACGGCGTGGCGCGCGGCGAGTGACGACTCCGGACCGCGGACGCCGACGTCAGCGCGCCGGAGCCAGCGCGTCGAGGGCCAGCAACGCCATCGCCGTTCCGTAGCAGCGGCCGAGTTCGTGGCTGTCGACGAACACGCCGTCGAACTCCGGCAGGTCGAGGACCAACGCGCGCATCTGCCGCTGCAACTCCAGCCGCGCCGCCGCGTCGTCGAGCCGCGCCGTCGCTTCCACGCGCGCCAGCAGGTCGAACCAGAAGAAGAAGCCGCCGTAGCCGTGGCGGTCGGCGTGGTCGTCGTACTTGCGCACCGCCGCCAGCAGGCCGTGATGGCGCTGGCCGGTCTCGACGGCGGCCCGCAGCCGCGCCTGGTCGCTGGCGCCGAACAGGAACAGGCCGAGTTCGCACAGCGGCATGCGGCCCGCAGCGGCTTCGAGGCTGGCGCGCGGCTTGCCGTTGTCGGTGTGCCCGTACGTGAAGGCGCCCGCCTCCGTGCGATTCATCGCCAGCGCCCGCAGGCCCTTCTCGACGTTCGCCTGCGGCACCTCGATGCCGGCCTGCTTGGCGAAGCCCAGCGCCTGCAACGCCGTCGCGATCGCGAACGGGTTGCCGTACTCGTGGAACCACACGCCGGTCTCCGGCTGCAGCGCCACCAGCGCCGCGACGCCGCGCTGCAACGCCGGCTGCACGGCTTCGGCGTCGCCGCCGCGCGCGCGCGTCCAAGCGGCGAGGAAGCGCAGCGCGTACGCGCGCGCCCAGACGATCTCGTCGCGATCGGACACCGCGACCATGCGGTCGGACTCGACGTTCGCGCGCATGCGTTGCAGCGTCGCCTCGGCGCGCGCCGCCAACGCTTCCGGCAACGGGAACGGCGCATCCTTGCGCGTCGCCGCCAGCAGCGCCTCGCCGGCGAGGCAGGTGACCGCGGCGTGCACGTTGGGCAAGCCGTCCGTGCCGCCGAAGTCGTACTGGCTGTCGCGCAGCACGCCATCGCCGCCGTCCATGGCGACGAGGTATGCGACGCCGCGCCGCCACAACTCGGCTTCGTCGTAGACGCCGGGCAGGCGCGTGCCGTCGATCGGATCGGCAGCGAGCGCCGCCGGCGGCAGCGGCAGGAAGTCCTCGAAGCCGCGGCCGAACGGGCCGTGACCCTCCACTTCGAGCGCCGCCTTCCACGCCAGCGGTTGGTCGGGCAAGGCTTGCCCGAGCGCAGACCAGCGCTGCAGCGCCGCGGCGCGCTGGCCGCTGCGCAGCAGCGCGGCGCCGATCAGCCAGTGCGCCTCCGCGGCGACCGCCGCGA
>JBEITC010000486.1:0-2979 GCA_040375075.1 Planctomycetota bacterium
CGCCCTCGCCGCGGCCCTCGCCGCGACGCTCGCCGCCTGCGCGACGTCGCCGTCCGCAGCCGCGCCCGCCATCGACCCGCCGGGACTGCCGGGCTTCGGCGGCGTGTTCCGCGGCACGCTCCGGATGTTCGGCGCCGAGGGCGAGCGCACGGTGGCGATGGGGCTCGACGTCCTGCCGGCCGACGGCGCGCCGGGGGAGTTCACCTGGCGCCTGCGCTACGGCGAGGGCGACGCGGGGCAGGTCCGCGACTACCGGCTGCAGGTCCTCGACGCCGCCGCCGGCCGCTACCAGATCGACGAGCAGAACGGCATCGTCCTCGCCGCCCGGCGGTTCGACGACGAGCTGGTGTCGCTGTTCGCCGGTGGGGACCAGCTGCTGTTCGTGCGCTACCGCGCCGTGCCCGCCGGCATCGCGTTCGCCCTCGAGTCGTGCGCGCCCCAAGCCGGGACCCCGACCGGCCAAGGCGTCCGCTCGATCGCGGAGTTCGGTTGCCAGCGCGGCATCCTGGTGCGCCTGCCGGCGGCCGCCGCGGCGCGCTGATCTCGCGCCGGCCAGAGCACTTTCCTAGGATCCCACGTCATGTCCAACCTGCTGCGCACGTTCCTCGTTCCCGTCCTCGGCCTCGCGGCCCTGATCCCCGCCCAAGACGACAAGGCCAAGGGCCAGGCTCCGAAGGCCGAGACCAAGCCGGTCGCCGTTGCCGACGACGCCGCCACCGCCGCCGACGCGGCCATCAAGGCGGTCGACGCCTACCTCGCCGAGAAGAAGCTCGACAAGACGAACGCCCGCTGGCGCAACCTGCTGCCGAAGTTCCCGGAGCTGACCTTCGACGCCAACTGCGACTACTTCTGGCACATGGAGACCGACGCCGGCGTGCTGAAGATCCGCTTCTACGCCGACACCGCGCCCAAGCACGTCGCCAACGGCATCTACCTGGCCCGCGCCGGCTTCTACGACGGCCTCTCCTTCCACCGCATCATCCCCGGCTTCATGGCGCAGGGCGGCTGCCCGAACGGCGACGGCCGCGGCAACCCCGGCTACGCCTTCGCCGGCGAGTTCAATGGCAGCAAGAAGCACGCGGGCCCGGGCATGCTGAGCATGGCGAACGCCGGCCCGAGCACCGACGGCTCGCAGTTCTTCATCACCTTCCAGCCGACGCCGCACCTCGACGGCCGCCACACGCTGTGGGGCGAGGTCGTCGACGGCAAGGACGGGCTGAAGGCGCTCGAGGGCAAGGGCACGCCGCAGGGCATGCTCGAGAAGGACAAGCAGCCGAAGATCACCCGCACGTGGATCAGCGTCGCGCCGAAGGCCGCCAAGGCCGAGGCCAGCAAGCCGATCGACAAGAAGCCGGAAGCGCCGAAGGACGGCGAGAAGAAGTGATCGCTGGCGCGGCGCTCAGACTTCGGTCTCGAGCGCCAGCGCGATCTTGCGCGCGAGGTCCTCGACGAGCTCCTTGCGCGCGGACGTGAGGTCCTCGCCGATCGGCGAGCGGAACTCCGTCCGGTCGGTGACGCGCCGCTCGATCACGACGCGTCCGTCGCTGCCGACGAGCCGGATCCAGACCGCCGCGGCGAACGCGCCTTCGCGCACCGGGTCGCTGAGGATCGGGTCGGCGTTGCGTCGGCCGGTAACGAGCGTCCGCTCGTCGGCCGACTGCAGCACGACGGACAGCACGGCGTCGGCGCGGCCGCGCGCGGCCAGCGTCAGGTCCGACGAGACCGGCAGTTCGCGCGCGAGCGCGGCGCCGAGTTCGACCTCGAGCCGCTGGCGGAACGTGTCGTTGCCGACCACGTCGAGCGCGACGGTGCGCACGCCCTGCTCGGGCAGCCCCGAACCCATCGAGTAACCACAGCCGGCGAGCGCGGCGGCGAGCGTGAGCGCGGCGAGGATCCTCACGGCGTGCCGCTCCCGGCGGCCTTGCGGGCCGTCGCCTCGGCGAGCTTGGCCGTCGCCTCGGCGTGCCGCGACGCCCCGGCGAAGCGCGCGTCCGCCGCGCGTTCGAGGTGCAGCAGCTCGCCCGACGCGTTGTCGATGCGCGCGTAGAAGGCGGCGATGCCGAGCTCGCGCTCGAGCTGCCACTCGACCAGCGTGCGCGCAGCCGCCTCGGCCGCTTCGTTCATCGCCGGGTTCTCGAAGTTGCCGGCGAGGTATTCGCGCAGTTCGCGTTCGGCCTCGGCCATGCGGGCCTGGTCGTACTCAGGGCCTTCGAGGCAGGCGACGATGCTCATGGCGTAGCGGAAGCGCGCGTACGCGGTCCACTCGTTGGGGTGGTCGAGCAGCAGGTCGCGGTAGCGCTGTTGCGCCAGCTCGAAGTTGCCGTCGTCGAACGCCATGTCGCCGAGGATCTTCAGCGCGTCGCCGACGCGCGGCGACTCCGGATGGCGCGTGACCAGGTGCTCGAGCACGGTGCGCGCGCCGGTGCGGTCCGACCAGAAGAACAGGAAGCCGTCGTCGCGCTGGCGCAGCGCCTCCGCGACGTCCCACAGCATCGCCGTCGCCGTCGGCCGCAGTTCGCTCAGCGGGTAGTCGTCGGCGAAGGGCTCGAGCGCTTCGTAGGCATCGAAGTACTCGCCGATGGCGAAGCGCGCGCGGGCGAGCGCGAGGTCGCGTCGGTCGCGCAGGCGCATCGGGCAAGCGTCGCCTTCGATGGCGTCGAGCGTCTCGAGCGCGCCTTCCCAGTCGTTCGCGGCGACGCGCGCTTCGCCGTCGGCGACGATCGGCTGAGCCTGGGCGAGCGGCATGGTCGTGGTCGAGCACGCCGTCGCGGCGAAGGCCGCGAGCAGCGCCAGGACGCAGCGGAGGAATCGCAGGTGCGGCATCGGCGCGGCCATGTTCGGGCGGCGCCGGTCGCGCCGCGAGAGGTTTCTCAGCAGCGGTCGAACAGCAGGGGGCGCAAGCGGGGGCGTTGTTCGGTCGCCGCCGCGAGCCACGCTGCCGGCAGCGCTGCGGCGACGCGCGCGGGCGCTGGCTCGGGC